>JBHIXQ010000261.1:0-4610 GCA_041984705.1 Leptonemataceae bacterium
AAGATGCGCGCAATTAATCTGGACTCGGCATCCGGCTCTTTTTTACGTTTCTTGCGCACCAATTCCGGGATCTTTCGAGCATCTTTGATACTGGATTTGATCAGGCTATCTCGCTGCGCATCCTTCAATGGTGATATGGCATGGCCGGCCTTCTTGAGAGCCTGAATACCCAGAGATACCGCTTCTTGCTGATGCCCATCGCTGGATAACAGAGCAATTTTGAATTCGTAGACCTTGAGTTTATCCAGCTGGCTTCGGGAGTCCTTGAGAATCTGGTCAAAGTATTCCTGGGCCACTACTTTTCGGCCATTCAGGTATTCGCACTCGCCCAGGTTGCGAAGAATCTCCATGCGAAGTTCTGCGGGAATGGTAGCGGAGCGCTGATGTAAAGTATCTCTGGCAATTCCAAAATGAATGATTGCTTCGTCGTAGGCGCTGGATTTTCTTTCTCTCCGGCCAGCCTGGACATTGAGTCGGGCAATTTGCAGTTTCTCTTCATCGTCCTGAACAAGATTACGGCCTCGATTATAATGAGCTACGATGGTACCGATCTTTTCATCAATCTGCTGAAAGTCGGATTCTCGAATTATCAGTCTTGCAGTTTGCAGGTTCAGCTCTTCAAATTTTCGAGACGGAATCTGATTGAGTACTGCTTCATGCACCCGGTCGTGGGAAAATCCATAGGCCACTTTCGCAATGCTTTCGCGCGTGCTATCTTCGCCCACATATTTGTAGGATTCATTCAATGGATAGATCAGATCCCGTGCCGAAAGCTCCTGTAATTGCCTTGCTGTATGCAATACATCCTGTTCAAGAAGTCCTGAAAGCAAGGTAAGATCGAAGCGACTGCCGAGGCAGGCGGCCGCCTCCAGGGTGGATTTCAATTCATCCAGATCTTCAATTCGAGCAGCCAGAAGTTCTGCAGCGGATGCGGTGAGCCCATCCGTGCGAATTCGTGCCATTTCTATGTGCCACTGTCCGTTGCTGCGGTCCTGACGAATCCAGCCGCGATTGTAAGAAGATTCTAGATACTGGCGGGCAATGAATGGATTCCCTTCGCTTTTTTTATAAAGAGCATCGGCCAGCTGATTGACAGTTTCTGCCATGGAGTCTGACGGATCCATGCGAAGGGTGTCCATCAGCAGCATGCGTAGATCCCTTGGTCCCAGTGGCTGCAACTGAATGGTTTCAGTAGAGATACCATGCTGACGGTAGCTTTCCATAGCTCTGGTGAGCGGATGTAGGTCATTCACCTCGTTGTCACGGTAGGTTCCCAGAATAGAAAGATTGCTGCCAGAATCTGCAAGCAGGTCTTGAATCAAATCCAGGGAAGCAAGGTCGGCCCATTGCAAATCATCCAGTACGAAGACCAGAGGCATCTCATCAAAGGCGGATAGAAAACCCAGAATGGTCAGTCTGAATCGAACCCTTTCTTCCTCCGGTGCCAGCTCCTGCAACTCTGGTTGAGGTCCCAGCAGCTGACTCAAAGCAGGAACCAGTTCTACCAGAGCCTGCCCGTTGCCTCGCAGCTTTTGAAGTATCCTATTTTTCCAGGTCTGAACGGAAGCGTTATCCAGTGAAAGCAGGCTTTCGGCGATCAAAGACAGACCCTGGGAAATCGCATGATATGGTATGTCTTTTTTGTCCGGTTCGAACTTTCCCGGTAGAAAGAATCCGTTTCTTTCCGCCACATTTCTTCGTAGTTCCTGAATGAGCGAAGACTTCCCTGAACCGGATGGTCCTGACACCAGAACCAGGGTAGGACTGTTTTCCAGGGCTGAATGTATTTGCTGCAACTCTCTTTGCCGACCGTAGAGTTTCTGTGGAATGGTTAATCCCCGGGGAAAATCCAGTTGTCCGGTTTCAAAGGGTGGTATTTGATTCTTTCCTTCCAGAAGCTGCAGGCATTTTTTTAGATCCTGCGCAAGTCCCATGGCTGTCTGGTATCGCGCATCCGGATCGCGACTCATTAGCTTTTGCACGATGTCATTTACGATGGCAGGAACAAAGTTTCCGTTTCGGTCCTTCTGTATGGGGGCAGGTGTACTGGCCAGATGCGCATGTATGAGTTGAAGCGAATCCTTTAGGGGATACGGCGGTTGTCCTGTAATCAGTTCATAGAATGTGGCGCCCAGGGAGTAAAGATCGCTTCTGTGATCTACCCTTCGATTGGTGCGGCCGGTCTGCTCCGGGGCCATATAAAGGAGGGTTCCTTCCAGTCTTTCTGCCTGCAGCGCTGCATCATTTCTGGATACCAATCGGGAAGCGATGCCATAATCGATAATGGCCGGATGTAATGTTCGAGGATCCAGGATAATGTTCTGCGGTTTGATATCGCGGTGAACAATCCCCGTTTCGTGGATGATATCCAGTCCCAGCGCAATTCTAAGAGTGCCCTCCAGCAGTTTCTTTAAAGAGTCCGGCAACCACTGATTCAAGGGAACCCCGCCGGTATCTTTCATCACCAGAGCCGGGCCCTGGGCCGTTTCCACCAGGTCCAGATATGGGGCAATATCAGAGGGAAGGGAGGATCCGATGGAATACTCCCTGCGTAAACGGGCCCGGAATTCCGGTAATAGATGACGGGCATTGCCCGTCTTGATAATCACCAGGGACTGGTCTGATGCCCTGCGTGCCCGGTAAATCAGGGAATCAGCCCCTTCATAGATGGCTTCCTGAAATTCATATCCTGGCAGGCTTCTTGGATCCAGCATTGCAGAAATTGTGTGCTCTCTGCGTGCGCAGTCTATCTAAAAAATGGGCTGCCTGGATGACCGGAGTGGGCGGGGCAGGAAGGAATGTTTCATTCATCGGTGGATGTGCGGGTGCCGCGCAGCCGGATCTTTTGGGCTGAGAATTACATGAATCATTATACAGGGTACCGGGGTATTGTATAGGACTCTACAAACTGCAGTAAGACGAAGTTAGTGCGGCTGGTTAGTCCTTGCGGAGTAGGTATTTTCTCCTGATCGCGCGAAAGTGCATCGCAATTATTCCATATGGAAAAAAGTTCTATTCTTCTCTGTCCAGGCTTTGCATCTGGGCTTCCAGCTTCAGCGATTCCTTCGGTGAAATTGAAATCTGGCGATCCTCAGAAACGAGATTCCGGTCATTTGATTCGTCCGCAGCACCGGAGGAAGCTGGTCAGAGGTCGAAGCTATGAAAGAGAATCTTCCAATCACCGATTATGAAAACGAAGTTCGTCCCGGGGATGTGCTTATCTCCCGCACGGATCTGAAAGGGCGCATAACATATGCAAGCCCGGACTTTGCTCGTATCTCGGAATTCCAGGTAGATGAAATGGTGGGAAAGGCTCATAACATCATTCGTCATCCAGATGTGCCACCGGCGATTTTTGCCAATCTATGGGAAACCATCAAGCAGGGAAAAACCTGGAACAATATCGTAAAGAATCGGGCAAAGAGCGGAAATTTCTACTGGGTGGATGCCACCGTAAGTCCGGTGTACAGAAAAGGAGAAATGGTAGGCTTTGTTTCGGTGCGAAAGGCAGCAAGCAGTGAGCAGAGAGTCAGGGCCAGCAGGTTATATGAAGCCTTCTGGAAAAGCGAGAGGTCTGGAAATAGACTGCTCAAAGGTCCTGCCTCCCTTATGCGGAGGACGATCATACTTTCCGGGATGTTTCTTACCTCCACTGTTCTGGCGGCCATCTCGATAGAATCCAGTATTCGCATTCCAGCGCTGGCACTTTCTGCTATATCCCTGGTGATGGCCATTTTTGCTTTTATCCGGTTCTCTCTTCGGCTCAAGCGAGAGATTCTCGTAAGCACCGATCGTCTGCAAAAGATCCTGAGCGGAGGTCTGTTCAATGCATCTGAGTCCCGTTCTCTTGCTTCCTGCTGCGCCGAAATGCAGCAGGCAACTTTTACAGGGAGAAGCCTGGCAATCAATCAGTGGGGACTGCTCTATCAAATCCAGAAGAATACCGAGATCTGGGAGCAATTATCCAGCGAATTGAATCGCACAGCGGATCTGGTAAGCGAATGGACCACTCAACAGGCTTCTGCCACCGAGGAATCCTCGGCAGCCATTACTCAGCTGGACTCCAGTATGGAAAGAATCTCTGAATTCGCAAGCAGGCAAAGCAAGGATATGGAACAAATAAGCGAAAATCTGAAACTTCTACAGAGCAGTATGGAACAATCCCATGAAAGCATTCAGAGTCTTTCGTCGGAAGCCAGCGAAACACAACAGGTGGCCTCGGATGGTTCGGCCAGGATGCAGGAAACCACCCGTTCCATGGAAAGCATCGCCAACAGCGCGCGCGAAATACAATCCATCACCCAGATTATTACCGGAATTTCCGAACGAGTAAATCTGCTTTCTCTAAATGCATCCATCGAATCTGCCAGGGCAGGGGAAATGGGGCGCGGGTTTGCTGTGGTGGCCGAGGAGATTTCCAGGCTGGCCGAACAGACTGCGGCATCCGTAAAGGAGATCTCGGCTCACCTGGAAAGAACGGCGCATCAGATTACATCGGGTTCGGAGCAGGTCCGAGGGCTGGCCGGGTTGTTCCAGGGCATTCGAGGATCGGTGGAGCGGATGAACTCCATGACTTCGGATGTGCTGAACGAGATGGATCAGGGAACCAG
>JBHIXQ010000262.1:0-4581 GCA_041984705.1 Leptonemataceae bacterium
CTTATTGCTATTGCTCTTCGCATCCGCCGTGGCAGGATGGATTCTTAATTTACTGAAGTCCTGGTTAATGGAATGGATGCCTGTGTGGAAGCCATTGCTTGCCACTTTGCCTCAGTCCCTGCTGTCACTGTTTGTTCTCGCTGCTTTCTATGGAATACTACGGGGGCGCTCCTCGGATTTAATTCCCTGGAGATACAGGCTACGAATCTGGATTCTCTCTTTTATTGGTGTATTTGCTCTGGCCATTGCCCTGGCAGAGATCTATTTCGCTGGCCTGCAGGTGCCAGAATACCTGGAGCTAATCAAGGTCGCATTGATCCTTGCCTCTACCCTGGGATTGATGCTCTGGCTTCTGGTTCCCAGGGACGTATTTTCTGTTGCCCGCCCCAGAACCATTCGAGAGGTGCCTCCTTCCCGCTACAGCGCCAGCACATTGCTGGCCTCTCTTGAGCAATCCATTCAGCGCGAGAAGATTCATCATACAGAGGGCCTTACCATCGGGCAGCTGGCGGCCCATCTAAAATGTCAGGAATACCGACTGAGACGATTGATCAACGGCGAACTGGGCTACCCTAACTTTAATCAATTCCTTAATGCTCACCGAATTCAGGATGCAAAAGAAATATTGATAGATCCGGCCCAGGCAGATCGAACCATCCTGACTGTTGCCTTTGATCTGGGTTATCAATCCCTGGCACCTTTCAATGTCGCATTTCGAAAGATTACCGGAGAAACACCCACCGAGTTTCGCAATCGGCACAGGGGCATCTGATGGATTTCGAAATCCATCAGATTTTTTTAGATTCCATCAGGCATTTTTCAGCTTCAGAAGGAATTTTGTCCGGGGATAGACTAGAATGCTTCCATGAATCGAAATCTAATTCTGGGCGGAAGTGCGGTGCTGTTAATGCGCCTGGTTCTGTTTTGCTTTTCCTATAATGATTACGGATACTTCCTGGATGAGTACTATTATCTTTCCTGCGCCTATCATCCGGCTCTGGGCTACGTAGATCATCCTCCCCTCTCTATCTGGTTACTTCGCATGCAGGTGGAGGTGTTTGGGGAGTCCTTACTGTCCATTCGCATTATTCCGTTCCTCGCCGCCGAATTATCCATTGTGCTGGCAGGAATGATCGCGCATCGGCTGGGAGGCCGTACCGGTTCCATTTTGCTTTCCATGCTGTCTGTGGCCCTGTGTCCGGTGATTCTCGGTCTGACCAAATTCTACTCCATGAACTCTCTGGATCTGGTCTTTTGGGGGGCATCGATTTACCTTTTCCTGGTTTGCCTGGAAAAACCTGAATTGAAGAACTGGGCTCTTCTGGGACTGGTTCTGGGTCTCGGATTGCTGAACAAATACAGTATATTGATGCTGGGTGCCGGTTTCTTTGCTGGATTGGTCTTTTCGAGACATCGCACATTGCTTAAGAGAGCGGGCCCCTACGTTTCTGCCCTTCTTTCTCTGGTTCTATTCTTACCCTATGTGTACTGGCAGGTAAGTCAGGGATGGCCCTCTCTGGAATTCATGCAAAATGCATCGCTCCACAAGAATTTCTTTGAGCCGGTAGCATTTCTAACAGGCCTTATCCTGGAATGGAATCCAATCCTGTTTCCGCTCTGGCTGGCCGGTTTTGCATCTTTGTTCTTTTTTCAATCTATAACAGAGAAGCGAAACCTGTGGCAACCTCTGGGACCGGTGGTGCTCACGGCGATGGCAATCGTTATCGCAGGGAAAGGAAAAAGCTATTACATCGCTCCTCTGGTTCTGATTCTTCTGCCAGCAGGAGCCATAGCAGTCTCTCAGGGGATCAGACGAGGGATACTTCGCAGCTCCATTTCCGGGCCTTTCTTTTTCGCAGCAGTATCTCTATCGGGGATGGTTCTTGCACCTTTAAGTATGCCTCTTCTAACTGCAGAAAACTATATCAAGTATGAAGCATTTCTGGGCCTTCAGCCCCCAAAGATGGAAAAGCATAATCGCGGAACAATGCCACAGCACTTCGCAGGAATGTTCGGTTGGCAGGAGTTGCAGCAATCGGTGATGGAGATCTATAATGCATTGCCTCAAAGCGAAAGAAAACAAACAGTGATTATTGCCAGAAATTATGGGCTGGCCGGCGCTCTGGAGTTTCATAGCAGACGCAACAATCTGCCTGCGGTGGGATCCGGCCATAACAACTTTTATCTATGGGGACTTCCTGAAAGCGAAAGCGGCGATGTAGAATTTTTTCTATTCGTAGGGTTCGATGCTACGGAACTGGCGCCGTACTTCAAGGAGATTCAGGAGATTCAAACCATTCATTGTTCTGCCTGTATGGAGTATCGCAGAAATACTGAGGTGATTCGAGCTTCGCATCCAGTGCAGGATCCGCAGAAAATCTGGAAGCGATTGAAGTTCTATATATAGCGAAATTGATGGCGCTCCGGGAAGCCAGATATTTGCCACGGAACCTACACTGAATGCAGATCTATTGACTCAGAGCGCTTCCGTTTATTCCGGTTCTACCTTATAGCTGCTCTGTTTCTTGATGCCTTTTTTTCTGAGCATGCCGGCCAGCTTCATGTTAAGGGAAGGGGCAAAGCTGGCAATTTTTGCCAGAAATCCGCGACCGGAAGGAAGTGTTTGCTCTGCCGGCGCTTTACCCGATTGCCCTTTCTGGATAATTTTCTGAATCGACTGGCTTACGTCCCGGGCACTCAAGAAGCGGGATCCGCTGAATGTTAGTGCCGCTTCTTCGTAATCCTTCTGTAAATCCAGCATAGGTGTTCGAATTGCATCCGGACAGAGCACAGTTACCTGAACTCCATGCGGTGCCATCTCCTGAGCCACAGCCAGACTGTAACCCCTGACTGCAAACTTGGAGGCAGAATAGAGCGAAATTCCGGGAATGGGAGCTACCCCTGCAAGAGAAGCGATGCTTACGATGTGACCTCTCCTCTGTTCCTTCATCAGGCCTGAAGCCACAGAGATGCCGTAGATAGTACCTCTGGCATTTACATCCAGGTGTCGATCGATTTGCGAATCATCCACATTATAGCTATAACCCGGCTGAAGATATCCTGCGATGTTCAATAAAACATCCAGGCCTCCCTGTTTCTTTGCGAATCCTTCCAGGGACTTTTTCCAGCTACTGTAAGAAGTAATATCCAGTCTTTGAAGCGAAAGATTGGAGCCAAATCGCTCTGCCGCCTCCGAGTAATAGGACTTCAATAGCTTTAGATCTCGGTCCGTAACCATCAGCCTGTGGCCTGCTTCCAGAAGATCCGCCGCCAGAACTCTTCCTACTCCGCCGGCGGCGCCGGTCATAAAGATTGAAAGGCTTTTCATTTCCCCTTCTTCGCTCCTCTGGCAGAACCTGGATTTCTTGCTCTGCCTTTCTTGCTGGTCTGACCCGGGTTGTTTCTGTAGGATCTTCGGGACTGAGGCGAAAGCTGCTGCCCTTGCCTGACCGGTGTTCCAAATTCAAGGGGACCAAAAGAAAACGTTGGCTTGATTAAGGGAAAAGCCCAGTAAGATGTGAGTTCTGATGAAGGGACTACATTGAAGTAATCTGGATTTCTGCTGGAGGGTCCAGCAATGGTCTTTTCCTGCACCATGGAAATATATTGATCCAGGCCACCTTCCAGGGTGTTTCCGTTTAGAATGACTTCCATTCCCGTTTTTTTCGCATACGATCTAACTCCGGGAATGCGAGAATGAAGCGGACTGTAGCTATCTGCACTTACTCCATTTTCCGAGGATACCATCAATCCTTCAGGTGTATGCGCCACCAGCGAGTGGTTTCCTTCTGTATGTCCCGGTGTGCGAACCAGTGCCACACCTTCGCCCAGGATAATATCATCTTCAAAGAAAATGACTCGATTTTCCGGGACTCCGTCCAGTCCGCCGGGACAGTACCAGTCTGCCTGGGGAGGCAGCAATGCTTTCGCAGATTCCCATTCCTGACGAGTGACCAGAAGCTTCGCATTGGGAAAGAATCCTGGTTCAGAGGCATTCCCCAGCCATTTCTTCAAGTCCTGGGTATGCAAATGGTCATAGGAGATGTAGTCTACCTGTTCCGGTGAAATCCCTGTGCTTTCCAGCCATTGCTCCACCGTGCCAATGACCGGGGCCATGAATCTGGCTCCAATCTCTTCGAAGGGCCCAAAGGATTTTCCCAGTCGATGAAAGAACGGAGTCAGTCTGTTGCCGTAGATGTCTGAAGGAGAGAACAGTAATGTGCGAATGCCGGATGCAGCCCTGTACTGAACTATGAACAATCGGTTCAATATATGCATAAACGGGGTGGGCATGGAATAAGCATTTAGAAGGCCATATCGAGTTGGATACGGCGCGCGAATCAGATCGCAGGTCTTGTAGAATACCACCTGATCCATAGATAGTAGCTTTTCTCTGAGCTTCAGGGATCCCTGGCGAACTTCATCCAGACGAACCTGAGGAGTGTAGGAGTCACGAGAACCTGCCAGTTCTGTGGTAATGGAATAATGAGGATTGCTATTTCTCCGGGCCATTCCCGGATTTCAGCAGGAATGCCGGATCTGTCATTAAATTTTTGACTGACTGATCAATCAACTTTGTCA
>JBHIXQ010000263.1:0-4566 GCA_041984705.1 Leptonemataceae bacterium
TCAAGGGACTGACCCTGAATCAAAGATACCGGGTTATTGCAGGCGTTCTTCGCTCCTTCGAGCTCAAACTGCGGCCTTATGGAGTAAGAATCGGGGCCGACATCTTTGGAAGAATACCTTTTAACAACAATGACATCATTGGCCAGAAAATGGAAGTGTTTGCCCGCTATATGGATACTCTTTATCCCATGCTCTATCCATCGCATTTTTACGGAGATCCATTCTACCAGAAGAATCCGTATCGCACAATCTATGACGGCAAAACCAGAGCCATCAAGCGCGCGGGCACAACCCGGGTCATTGCCTACATCCAGGGTTTTACCATGCTTGTGGGAAAGAGCGGCCTGAGCTACAAAAGCTATATTAAGAAGCAGATCAAGGCCGCCGAGGATTCCGGAGGGGCCGGATTCATTGTCTGGAACCCCAAAAACGATTATGGAGTTTTTTTCCAGGCCCTGAAAGAAACCAATTGAGATAATCCTGTGATGTAGAATGGAGGGCTATGGCCTACAATCGCTACATCACAGGAATACTTCCCGACCAGAACTACAGGTTCATTCTGGGTAGTCTCACCGACGTGGCTCTGGAAGTAGGCCATGTACTTAACGCTTCGGTACCCATCACAGCCCTGCTGGGGGAAACAATGCTGGCGGCATTCTTTCTGGCCGGCCACAATGAAAAAGCCCGTAGAACCGTTGTAGGAATAGACATGCAGTGCAATGGGCCCGCGCGCAAGATTCTGGCCTTTTCATCTTCCGATGGTATAGTAAGATCCTTTTGTTCCAGTCCCGAAACCATCTGGGACGGAGATATCTATCAAGGTAAGAAAGATGGACTCTTCACGGTGAATCGCTTCGTAGAGGATAGCCGCAAGGTCTACTCCTCCAGCGTGGAGATGCATGATCTACCTCTAGAGAAAAATGTAGAAGAGTACCTGGGACGGTCCGATCAGAAGCTGGGATTCATTCGTATGGAGAGTACTATAGAACGTGACATCCTTCTGGATGTGTCCGGATTTAGCTTCGAAGCATTGCCTGGAGCTTCCGTAGAAGATTCGGAACGTGTTCTGGAAATGATCCGAAACACCGGACCATCCGAAATGGTTCATGGATTGCTTTCCGACGGCGATGGTGAAAGGCGAGTTTTCAGTTCATCGCTTTCCAGCGTTAAGATTCTAAAGACCGGCACATTTGAATATAGATGCGACTGCAGCAAAGAAAAGATTGAAAAGGTACTTCTGGCTATGGGCCGACAATCCATCGAAGACCTGGTGGCAGAAAAAGGACATGTAGAGGTATTCTGTGAGTTCTGCCGAAAGCGATACGAGTTTCAACCGTCCGAAATCTACAATCTGTTCAATTCGGAGGATTGAGTCAGAGAAGAGGCTTGAGAGAAATCAGTTGAATGCGAATAGAGGAAGGCTCTGACTCCAGTTGGAATAGGCTTCTGAATATTTGCCTTCCGGATGACCGCAAATAAGAAGAAATACATGTCCACAGCCCAAAGGGAATCTGGGAGTGCTGTAACGACTGACAGGAAGCCCCTTTATTTGGTTGCCAATCTTATAGAAATGCATTGAAATTGATATAGAGCAACGAAATGCCCCTGTTTTCAACGCATTGGATGGAGGCCCACTCTGGAATACATACCCATCAATTCAATAGATGAAATCGACCCCAGGAAGATTTCCATTCGAGATCTGAACAAGAAGTATATTGACCGAGAAGGGAATCGGTACGCTACCCGCTTTAACATCAAGACCAGAGAAGTGGAAATTGTTCGGTTGGCCCGGACAATTGAAGAAGCCCGCAGGCTTCAATTGAAGATTCGTAATCAGAAGTCTGGAGTGGAAATACCACAAACGGAAGCCAGAACCATGAGCACAAGTTCCGGCCAGGGGACGGAGCCCGGGGATTACTACCATACACCGGACGATATCAGTGGCCATGGAATTGTGGATAAGGACCTGCTGGACGATTGTGTTCAGGAATTAACAAAGATCCGCGAACGACAGCAGGCGGTGTTGAATTCACTGAGAAAACAGCAGATCTTTGACAGAGATCAGTATGATGGCTTTTCGGAAATCACCCGGAAGATCGATACAGATAGCTGGCAAATCGGCGACCAGGCCATTAACTACTACAAGGAGCTGTATTCGTATCCCAGACCGGTTACTCATTACCTGAATCGTCTGGAACCTGAAGACCGGCAATGGGTAGAATCCCTGGGCGATGAGCAATCCAGACTGGAACTCATCAAGAAGCTGGAAATGTTTAACTCATTTCATAAAGCTTTTCAGTCCATTTATTCGGTGACTACGGATCTAAAAGGGATGCTGGAGGAAATGCCAGAAGACCAGCAATCCAAGCTGAATGGAAACCAGACCATGGCCATGCGAGATTCCTTGCCCAGTCTGGAAATCATCCAGGAAAACTGCCTGGCCAAGATGGCCTCTCTGGATGAATGGCAGGAACAATTTAGAAATAACTGAAAGCTTGAATCCGCGATACGCGGCGACGATCCATCGACTATGCGAAATCAGGACTTGCCCAGAATTCTGTTTTCGATCTTTCTGCACTGATCATCGTCCAGAGGCTTCCCATCATATTGTAGATGAAACTGGTCCTGGGCCCGGCCAGCATTGTTTGTGCGAATGGTTGCCGTAACGATATTGATATCACTTAAATAGAATAGTCGACTTAGATGGATTAGAAGTCCGGTTCTTCCGCTAGTTTCGATATAGAATCTGGTTTCCTGTCTTTCCGGATCTGTATCAAAGACCAGTTCCGGGGTTTCTTCCATGAAGTAGGATGGGTCCGGAATGGATCGATTGTGCTGTTGCAGTAATTTCTCGGGATCGATTCGATCGGACATCAGGGTTTCCATCAGGACGCCCAGGCTATGATAGATTTCAGTGCTATCCCGCTCCTTGCCTTCCACCGGTCGTAAAAAGAAGCGATCCTGGGAATAGGTTTCTCCCTCTTCCTCGATAGTATCTACATCCCCGGAATAAATATCCAGATCCAGACAATAGATAGCGGCGGCCAGTCGGTACAGCGTACCTACACGCACCATGGGTGTTCGAATCTCTAAAAGGGTTTGTTCCGGTCCTACCGGTGTCCAGGAAAAGTTGATCACGGCTCTGCTTTATGGGCCATTACATCTTTGCACCATCGACTGAACAGGTCCGGATTGATTTCCGCGCCGGGCAGTCGATCGTAGTTTCTGCCCACATGTATGTCCATATCCTGTTCCACTGTAAATCTGTCCGCAAAATCCTGAAGCTCTCGACCAAGCAAGGGGTCCAGATCCCTCCAGGCCATGACCAGTTGACCGTTCTTCAAAGCACCAAAAATGCGAATCCCTCTGTACCGTAGCTCCATCTCGGTACCGTTTTCCTTGCAAAGCCAGTCACCCTGTCCATCCAGCTCCTGGAAAATCTTCCAGAGATTTTTCGCGGCCTGCTTCTTCTCTTTCTTGGCCCGGCTTTCCTCTTCTATGCGACCAATAAAATCTTTTAGTTCGTTTAGCTGCACTGTAAGAAAATCGCCCACCCGGCGGTCATCCTGCCACCAGGGACGAAACTCTTTTCCAGCCAGCACACATTCCAGACCGGCTACTGCATCTTTCCAGATCTCAGCCTGATTATCTCGCTCTTCTCGATCTACCCAGCCATCGTGGGAAATGGTGAGTAAAATTCCTTCACCGGTGCGACCACGACTAACGCCCTGATCTGCGATTTCAAATGTGATTACTGTAGAGGGTTTATCATCCGGCCAGTCCTTACCTCGCCAGGAATAGCGCACCAGGTGATTCTTTTCCTTCGTGACAGCCTTCATCTCCATATCTTTGCCATCCAGCTGGGTGACTAGATTTCTGGACATAATGACTCGCGGAGCCCACCATTTGCGCAATTCGGTCTGGGAAGTGAGCACCCGAAATACCTGAGCCGGGGTGGTCATGATTTCCAGTTCGTGCTCAATGGCTTCAATGTCATCCGAGTTGCGATTCATGGCTAAGTACGGACTCTCCCTCCCCCCCATCTATTTTTCAAACAGTATTTGCCTTTCTGCCCGACTGTGTTTCACTTCTATACATGAAATTGATCTGGAGCCTGTCCTGTATTCTGATTCTACTCTCCATCATCCCGGGTTGCCAGCCTCCGGAACAGCAATATTCGCAAAACCACCGGGCGACGTATTCCTTTCTGGACTCCGAGCATTTCAGGGGGCAGGCAGAGATGGCCCAATACACCGGCACGATCATTCGCTATGGCAAATCTCGTCAGGCCGAACTAATGCTGATTACAGTGCTGGAGCCTTTTATCCGCGATCAACTGGTTAAGTCTGAGTCAGAAACAGATTTCTATGCAATAAAGCAAAACCAGGTTATGAGCTATCAAACCGGGGTATATCCCTACAGGCAGATGAATTCTGTGTTCTGGTCCAGCCAGTCAGGAGAGTTTCTAAAAGCCTTCATGACCACGCAGGAATGGTGCGGCCAGACCTACCGGGAATTACGAAAGCAAGGAAACACTCTCCAATTCTATTACAGCTCATACTGGGA
>JBHIXQ010000264.1:0-4554 GCA_041984705.1 Leptonemataceae bacterium
CGCCTGGGCGGGCACCACAACATGCGTCGCGGCTACCAGGGCATTGATGGTGAAAATAGAAAGACTGGGCGGGCAGTCAATGATGATGAAATCGTAATCTCCTACCGACTGCAGGGCATCCCTGAGGATGTAGGGCGCATCCACGTTCTGGCCCATGGATTCCACTTCGGCCAGCGTGATCTTGGATGGCGCCAGCCATAGGTTGGGCTCTCCCGTTTGAATCACAGCGTCTTTCATGGGGCGGCCCTGGCTGAAAACGTTGTAGAGGGTGACTTCCAGGGTATCGGGATTCGCAAAAAGTCCGGTGGTATTGGCCTGCGGATCCATATCTACCAGCAACGTTTTCTTGTTTTTCTTGGCCAGGCCAAAGGCAAGATTGATGGCCGTCGTGGTTTTTCCTTCTCCGCCTTTCTGGTTGGTGATGGCAATGATTCTGGTTTTCACGGTTAATGCGACATAATAATAAGGAAGGATATTTTCAAGAAAGTTTTGTCCTGGTTGTAAAAAAACGCTCCTGGTGTCGGACGTCCGACAAATTCGTCCACTGGAGCATGCTGGTGTCTGTCGAGTGTTGGTCCTCTCTTTTTTTTGGGCCTTCCCGGTTTTTTGGGATTTTGCTTTCTGGTTTTCTCCTGGCTCCGCGGTTCTCCGGCCTGCATTCCTGTTTGTCGGACGTCCGACATTCGGCGAAGCGCCAGGGTCCGTCTCTCTTCCGCTCGGCGTCGGGAGTCCCCGGGTCTGGGCTCAACCGGAGTTCGTGCGGCCGTCTTCTTCATTGATTCTGTGACTGTCGGATGTCCGACACTGTTTGCCTGCTGCTGTTGAATTCTGCAATTCTCTTCGTCGATACTAAAGGGGTATGGCTGTGCATGATGTGCTCAAACGGCTTTCGGCGGGTTTGTTTCGCTCTGGCTTCCTGGCGTCTCTGGGAGATGATTTCCGGTTCGTGCTATTTGCACGTCGCTCCGGGGTGTTTGCCCCTGTCCTGGGTCTGTCTGGGGCGGAGGCGGGAAAGAGGTATGGCTTTCTGCAGGCGAACCCCTCTGTCTGGTCCGAGGCCAGGGAAAATGGCTATCAGAGGCTCTCAGGCTCGGATGTGGGCCTGGCTGTCCGGGATCTGTTCGTGGGGGTCCAGGGTGGATCCGGAGTGGATTATCTGATGGTCGTGGACGGGCCTCGGGACGAGCTGCCTTCTTCCGAATTCTTACAGCTCCTGTTTCTGGCAGAGCTGGGGCTCCAGGAGGGAGACTCCGGTGGAGCGGATTTGCCGGTCTGGCTTGAGGACTCCCTGGCCTATCTGATGCGTGCCCCGTCTCCCGTTCTGGTGCTTTCGGAGCCCGGGTCCGGAGCAGATCTGCTGGTTCAGGCTTTGCTGGAGGCAAGGTTCGGTCTGGATGATTCGGTGGTGTTTCATCCCGGCAGGCTTTCGGAAGAGGTGCAACTCCGGGAGTTCTTCGGAGACCAGGCCAGCGCCAGACTGGGCGAAGCATCGGTGGTGCCGGTGATGGAGCGAGGGGCCAGGGCTATTGTCGTGGATGAAGTCTCAGATCTTTCTCAGTCCATGCAGCTTCGAATCCTGGCTTTGCTTACGGACCCTGAGGATAAACTGTTCTGGGTTTTTACAAGCTCCAGGGACCTGGGAGCGATGGCTGAGGCCGGCCGATTTCAGCCGGCCTTGCTGCGACAGCTGCGCAAGGGGGAGCTATTGCTTTCTCCAGTGCGCAACCAGCGGGATAGGATTCCGGAAGAGGTGGAAAGATTGTTGCGACTTTTTCGCAGGCAATTTGGAAGAAATATCGCAGTCACCGGCGAGGCCCTGGAAGCTCTGCGCGGCTACGATTGGCCAGGCAACTGGCAGGAGCTCCGGGACACTCTAAAATCTGCATTCCTTCTCTGCCCCGGCTCGGAGCTGCGCCGGGTAGATCTGCAATTCGGGAACTGGAATCAGGGCGAGGCGGATGATCTTAATCTGCGGCATCGTACGGCGGAGCTCGAAAAATCTCTATTGCTGCAGGCCTATGCTCTGCATGGTGGAAATCAGGTCCAGATGGCCAGGGCTCTGGGAATATCCCGGGGTTCCCTGCAATATAGAATGAACAAGCTGGGCCTGGGTGGAAGAGAAGAGTGACTGAGCATAAAGAACTGGTAACCCCGGCCGGGTTTTCGATTCGGATTCTTGGAGATCGCGGGGTATGCAATGTTTCCCGGGACGGTCGCCTGGAATTTCCCCAGGGGGGATCCGGTTCCTCGGATCAGCAGATTCCGGGAATAATCTTCATCGGAAAATCGTTCGAGCCGGTGCTGGAGTCCAATGAATACCTCCTGGTGCCCAATCGATCCAGGAGGCTGGTGATTCCCTATCGCCTGGGAGAAAGCCGGGGCCGTCACATTCTGCTTCCGTGTGGATTGGCCAGTGATCAGTACCCGGTGATGGTGGCCTATTTCCCTTCGTCTCGCCAGTTGCTGGATGCTGGTGCGAGTTATCGCGGCGCTCCCTGGAGATATGTTGTTCTGGAGCCCCATGTTGCGCGAATCGATCTAATGAGCCTAAAGGTTCATCGTCCCGAATTAAAGACATTTCTTCTGAAAGAGGAGGGGGAGGGCGCTCCTTCTGCTGCAGCCGCAGAGGAGAAAGTTCGCGCCACGGATATCGTGAACCAGGGCGGAGGAAGCGAACATGCTTCCAATCCAGTATTCCAGGCCAGGCTTCATCTGCGAAACCTGGCCCTGGACCGCATGGTGGATTTGCCGGTGCGTTTTCATCTGAAGGCCGAGGAGGTTGACTTTATTCGCACGTTTCTGGGAATCATGATTCAAAATGAACGCGAAAACCAGGAGCTGGAGCAGGTAAAGGACGAACTGAAGAAGCTGGATGGCTTCTACGGACTGCTTTCAGTGGCTCTCCAGGATCCGGATGAGTTTGATCGAGCCCTGGAGCAGGGGCTGAACTCGGTGCTTGCCAATGAGCTTCTGCCTGTAGTGCGCAATATGCGATCGATGAGCCAGGACCGGGAGCAGCAAATCCGTTTCTGGGAATGGGAATACCGGCTGAATGAGCTGGCCGGCGGTGAAAAATCGGAGAAAAATCCGCCAAAATAGAGCAAAAAATTGATTGCTAAACCGGCGGAATGACCATGGAATAAGCATAAGATGTTCTGGGCGACTGTCATTTTGTCAGCTGGCGCGCTTTCCGGTCCCATGGCCGGACAGACGGCCGACCTGCGCCCGGAAATTCCGCCAGAATCTACCTCCACTGCAGCACTGATGGAGCGGGCAGGGGAGGCGGCTCAGGGCCGACAGCAATCCATGGCCCTCAAAGTATCCCGAAAATGGAAAAATCCAGCCGGATTACACATTGCAGATGGTAGCTGGAAATCGAATTCCTTTGGTGCAGCTACCCGACCAGAAGAGGTCCTGAGCGTATCGATGGAGCCCCGTTTCGGGGCCGAAGTGCCTTTCTCCGATCTGTCAGGTTTCGGACCCGCCCCTGAAGGTGGATTCCCAATGGCTACCGATCCGCCCTCTTTACCCGTGGCTGAACGATATAGTCTCACTGCATCATCTTCTTCCGTTACAATTTTGGAGCCAGGTCTGCCTCTGGAGTGGCCCGTATCCGGGACAAAATCCCGCTCAAAGTGGGGGGCTCTCAATAGAAACACGGTTGCCCGGCTACTCTGGCCTGGAACTCTGGCCTTTAAACCCCAGATAGAGAGGCTTTGCCGTTATGTCGAGGAGCAATCCCGGCGTGGCCCGACTGCTGTCGGCCATGAAAAAACTCACCCGAGAAGTGAACGATCAGGAGATCTGCCGTCGGCTGGAGATTCTGATCAATTCAGAAAAAGAGGACCTTCCCCCTTCCTCAGTAAAGAGCTTACTGGAGGATCCAGCAGACTTCGATCCGTCAGCGGTTTCGGAGCCCTATACTCAGTACGTGAAGCACTATCTGTATATGGTGAAGCGCGAAGAGCGGACCAGAGAGAAGCAGCGCCAGGAAACAGAAAGCCGCAAGCAAGAGAAGTCAGTAAAGAAAGCTTCGAAGAAGAGCGGGGGAGCCACGGCCAAAAAGAAAGTCTCTTCTCCAAAAAAGAAAACGGCAGCCAAAAAGAAATCAGCCTCCAGCTGAGCCCTGCGGCACTGGAGCACGGGCCGGGCGACTTTGCAAAATTGGCATTCTTGCTTCTGCGTAAAACGTCTGGCCCCTATCCTCCTGCTTGAAAACTATCCCGCTGGACCACTAAAACCTATTGCAGATCCAATCGCTCTTGGCTTCCGACGTGCCTGTCAGTCCTGGCCTTTCGCGGAAGAGAATTGAAGTGACAGCCAGCTCGTTTCACACCGTGGCCGGTAATCATCGACGGGTACTGCCATTCCAGGCTTGCTGGAGCGCGGTGCGAATCTATAGGTAAGGCAAGGGACTGGTCGCCAATTGGTCCTGGATCCTCCTCGTGTAGAGCCACAGCCCGGTAGTAAATTAATCAGCGTGGCGAACCCCATAAGGACTGGCCCGGAAGATATGGTCTGCATACCGGGCCTGAGCCTGGAGCACAATGATGA
>JBHIXQ010000265.1:0-4548 GCA_041984705.1 Leptonemataceae bacterium
GAATCGTTTACTTTTTTTCCGAAACGTAAAACCTGCCTTCCACCTCTATCGGTATGAAGTTAGTGAACCGGAAAATGCTCTCGGATTTGCCACACAATTCGGGTTCACAAAAAAATGGCTCCGGAACAGCAATCCCCAGTCACCTTCCCAATCCCGGGTCAAACCTTTCCCGGGAGCAAAGAGAAGTTATTGAGTCCAGAGCGAAGGTCAGGCAAATCATCGCCGCCGCAGGCAGCGGAAAGACAAGAACGGTGATTGAACTGGCCCGCCGGTTACTTCTGGAAGCGCAATGCTGCGATGTGCAGACAGAACGTAGTCCCTCGATGGAAAAACTGAGGAGCGCATCGGGCAGGGTTGAACCGCCACAATCCATTCGGAAAGATGGCCCATCGGTTCAAGATCCACCGCCCGGACCACCTGCACCGGGTAACGTGATACCGGAAGTAGATCAAGGCCATTCCAGACCTCTACTTTTACTTACGTTCAGTAGAAAAGCATGTCAGGAAATGCTGGATCGATTGGGGCTCAAGCAGAGTGGTCTGGCCGAAGTGCATACGTTTCATGGATTCTGTTACCAGATGATTCGCAGATACCATCCGGAAGGGCAGAGACTGCGTGTGGTGGAAGACGAGGAAAAGCTAAACATTTTAAGGCCACTTTTTTACAGACATCGACTGGAGATTGGTGGTATTCCTTACTCACTGCTCCTTGCGCATCCCAATCGATTTCGAGGGGAGTTTCCCAACGCTGCATTCAGGATATTTAGATACTGGGAACAGTATAAAGACCGCCATGGATTACTGGAATACAGCGATCTAATCCGAATAATGCTTCGAGGCCTGCGAAGTGCCGACGATGAATCCTGGGCCCACCCAATACCGGGCAGCTTCGTAACCATTATTGTCGATGAATTTCAGGACACAGATGATTTTCAGCTGGAGTTTCTGAAGCTAATGCAATCCAGAAACCTGGTGGTAGTGGGGGATGACTGGCAGGGAATATACTCCTTTCGTGGTGCTAACATTAGACCTTTCCTGGACTTCAAGAAGCATTTTCCAGGAACTCAAAAGCACTTTCTGTCCATTAATTTCAGAAGCGTTCCTGGCATAGTGAAAGCTGGAAATCGCCTGATTCGTGCCAGTGGTGGCCAGATCAGAAAAAAGGTTCATCCACACCGTTCTGCCAGTGGCGAATCCGTTCTTTCTGTAACTACGGAGGGTGGCCGGGAACAGAGCTTCCTTCAAATGCTGCAGCAGTGTAGACTTTCCTGGACCATACTCTGCCGTAGCAATTATCGCAAAAGTATCTGGCTGGAAGCCGGGGCAAGCGACGAAAACTGTCTTACTATCCATCGCTCAAAAGGTCTGGAATTTCAGCTGGTGATTCTGGATGTGCTCGGTGGATGGAGTGGTGCAGCAGATCCGGAAGCCCGGGATGAGGAGGTGCGTATTGCCTACGTAGCACTGACCCGGGCCATGGATCTTTTCATTGCATTGCATCGAAAGGACTATGGATCTCGTGCCGGCGACGCCTGGGTCTGGAATCAGCTATTTCATCCAATCTGTAAAAGGGTTTCCCCTGAAAATCTGGAAGAGCGAATTTTCGGAAAATGAGTTGAGGGTTTTTGCTGGCGAATTCCGAGTATGAAAGTGAAACAGCTCCTGGCTCTTGGCCTCTTAATTTCCGGTTTGACCTGGTCTGTCCCTGTGGACGCTACCCCGTTGCCGAAATTTGAGGGTGCCATCAACGATTCCGCATTCATGCTGGATTCCAAAGAAAGAGCCCGTATCCCGGAAAAGCTCCAGGCTCTTCGCGCAGAAAAAGGATCACAGATCTTTGTCATTACTCTGCGAAGTTTGCAGGGGGAAACTATCGAAGAATTTGGCCAGCGATTGTTCGAGGCCTGGCGTCCAGGACGCCCGGGCATAGATGACGGTGTGCTTTTCATAATCGTGAAGGACGATCGGAAAATGAGAATACACACCGGTTATGGTCTGGAAGGGGCCATCTCGGATGCCATGGCAAAGCAAATTCTCGCAGATACTGTGGCCCCACTGTTCAGACAGGAAAAATACGGCGAAGGAATTGAAGCGGGCGTTGATAGCTTGATTACTGCTATCAAGGGAGAAGAGCTTCCCTCAGTCAGCAAAACTGAATCGAACCCGGACTGGTCTTCGATTCTACTCTGGCTGGTTCTAGGGCTTCTGAACCTTCCCGGACTACTAACGGGCTTACTGTCTTCTGAACTGGAAGATCGCCTGGCGGGAAAATGGCTTCTTGGACTGGCCATCGCTTTCTGGATGCCATCCTTTCCTGTGATGCTGATGGGATGGGAAGTTCCTCTATTCTGGAAAACGTTGTATGTAGTACTCTGTCTTTTGCTACTGGGTGCCAGTGGACTATTTTTGCTGGCAACCATGGCAACACGATTGTCCAGAGGTAGCGACCCTGCCGCTTCGGTGAGTGGAAGAGGGGCGAGTCAACGGCAATCTACTGGAACAGGTTATTCCTCCAGAAAAAATTCCAGCAGTTTTGATCAAACAAGTCCGGGTTTCGAAGCTTCCTATTCAGGCAGCGTCAATTCGGATTCTTCCTACTCCTCATCCAGTCATGATTCAGGATCAAGCTATGACTCCAGTTCCATTGATACTTCCAGCTCTTCTGATTCCGGTGGCGGTGGCGATTCCGGAGGAGGTGGTGCCAGTTCTGACTGGTAAATGGAATCCACTGTTTCGTCAGGATGCGGCTATGGCGTTAGAAGTTAGAAGACCTGCATCCGCTGTATCACTTACTTTCAGATCACAGCCCTCTTCGAACTGATGGAACCTGGGCCTCTATCAGTTATGATTTGTCAGCGAATTCGCGAATTTAGGAAATCACGGAAACCGAAAGCTACTTTTTTTTTGTTCAGCACTTCCACTCGGAGTTCCATTCGCATTGAAGACAAAAACCAGACCCAATTAGGGCTAGCCTGCCGGTGTGCTTCGCTAAACTCAACTAATGGTCAGTAATCAGCCCGGCTCTGCAAAAGGCATTTTGGGAACGGCTCCTGTATTCTTTACGGCGATCTCTACCATTCTGGGAGCTATCATGTTCCTGCGTTTTGGGTACTCCGTGGCCCATGCAGGACTGTATGGAGCCTGGGCGATTATCCTGATAGGGCATTGCATTACGATTCCCACAGCCATGGCTGTCTCTGAAATTGCTACCAATCAGAGAGTGGAAGGGGGCGGTGAATACTATATCATCAGTCGTTCGTTTGGTTTGCATATTGGAGCATCCATTGGAATCGCACTTTATTTATCCCAGTCCATAAGTGTGGCCTTCTACCTAATCGCTTTTGCTCAATCCTTTCAGCCACTGTTCGATTGGCTGTATTCCACCACGGGCGTACTGATACCTGATGGACGTTTCGTTAGCGTGCCGGCTCTACTGATACTTTTTCTTACTCTTTACTTTCGCGGTGCTGGCACCGGCGCGGCATTGCTCTATGTGATTGTATTCATTCTTTTCGTTTCCCTGGTGTTTTTCTTCGCCGGAAATCCGGAAAATGCGCCGGTTGCTATACCTTTCCAGGAGAAAGTGACTAACAATGATCCTTTCTTCAAGGTGTTCGCAATTGTCTTTCCGGCATTAACGGGTATGACAGCGGGGGTTGGTCTGTCCGGTGATTTGAAAAATCCCAAACGGTCCATTCCTGCTGGGACTCTCACCGCCACCATAATCGGAATGATTATCTATATGGTTGTGTTGTATAAACTGGCATCCAGCGCAAGCCTGGAAGATCTGGCCAGCGATCAACTGGTTATGAGTAAGATTTCGGCCTGGGGGCCCATCATTCCCATCGGCCTGGCCTGCGCCACAATAAGCAGCGCTCTGGGTTCCATTATGGTTGCTCCGCGAACGCTGCAGGCACTGGCAAAGGATAGGATCCTGGTCGGGGATGCGCTTAACCGGAGGCTGGCCTTTATCAATAGAAGAACTCATGAACCGGTGAATGCACTGATGGTGACCCTGGCCATCGCACTGGTTTTTGTCCTGATTGGTGATGTAGATATCGTAGCTCAGATCATCACCATGTTCTTCCTTATTACATATGGTTCACTCTGCCTGATCTCCTTTCTGGAGCACTTTGCCGCGGATTCTGCCTACAGGCCCTCTTTTCGAAGCCGCTGGTGGATTTCTCTTACGGGTGCGGCCATGTGTTTTATTATGATGTTTCAGATAAGCGCCCTGTTTGCGGCTCTGGCCGCTCTACTGATGACCGTCCTCTACCTGGGAATTGCCCGGTCCAACCCGGGGCAGACCTGGCTGGCTGCCATATTTCAAGGCGCCATGTTTCAATTGGCCAGACAGCTACAGATAGTTCTTCAGAAATCGGAGGCCAGGGCAGATAAGCACTGGAGGCCATTTATTATCTGTCTTTCGGAAAGATCCTTTGAGCGTTATGATGCCATCGAAATCTTGAGATGGATATCTCATAAGTACGGCTTCGGGACATACATTCATTACATTAAGGGCTATCTGTCCAGAAACACAGGGGAACTG
>JBHIXQ010000266.1:0-4527 GCA_041984705.1 Leptonemataceae bacterium
CGGCTGATGCTTACACGGTCGGCATGAAATCCTGGATTGGCCGGAGGTTTGGCCGGTAGAACTGTCTCTGTTTTCCCGGGCTCCCCTGAATTGGGATTGCCGCTGGAGGTTTCACGCGTCGGGGCCGGCTCAGCCTGCCCGTCCGGGTTTTCAGCCTGACCATTTTCCGGGGATTCAGCCAGGGCAACGGTAAACTGAAATGTCATTAGGAGGCAGGCTACAATCAGTAGCCTTTTTCCGGATGCGCTTGAACTCACCATACAGACAATTAGACGCCTGGAATCCAGCCGGCGTTCATGTGAGGACTGGAATAATTGTAGGTTTGCCGGCCTTCAGATCTCGATTTTTTCCATAGCCTTTTCGATGTCCTCGGCTATTTTCTTTCCGTGGACCGAGCCCTGGGTTCCGTAAAGTGCGCAGGCATCTTTGATTACCTTCAGATCTTTGAAGGAGAGATCGGCGATTCCGAAATTTTTACCGTCTTTCATTTTTACTACACGCATGGTCAGAGATTGTTCCCTTCCTCTGATGAGTCAAGCGTCCGGCCACTCTCCTGGGCCCATTGTTTCACAGCCACAGCTTCCTTCAAATTTTCGATGACTTCGATTGCGATCTCGCGGTATAGGAGATCCGCCTTCTGGCCTGTGGTTGGATGGCTCATTTCTTCCAGGGCAAAGTCCACAGCTTCCGAAATCAGTTGGGCTCCTGTTTCTGTCTGCCAGGCCTCGATAAGACTTTCATTCATGGCATCAAATACAGCCAGTCCAATCTCGCGAGTCAGTCTGGTCTTGATAAAGTCTGGAACGAACTTGAGGGAAGGCACATTGCCGGCTGCACGATCCAGGCTGGCTGAAAGCAGCTTTCTGGTCTCATCCAGTGCCGGAGAATCTGAACTGAAATTCTGTAATGTTTCTATGAGTATTTGCTTCAATGGCTCCCTTTTATCACGCAATGCCTGGAGAATGATTTCCAGGGACGCTCCTACTCGGATTTCGGCCTGCATCTCTGCCAGAATGCGTACGGCTACGCGATCAGACAGCTCCTCTGTAATAATGTTGGAATATCGTCGGAAGGTACGGCTGAACAAATCCTGACCTACAGTGGTCAGCTCGCTTCTATGTAATCGTATATATATAGAGAGGATGCGAACCAGTCGAAAGATTCGAAAATAGGCGAAAGGAATCAAGCCGAGTATATCGTACCAGTTATACACAGGAAATAACCACCAGCGTTCCAGCTCTCTGCGACGAACCGCAAATATCCAGCGACCCAGAAACTCCAGGAGAAATAAAATAAGAAATGGCGCATCGAAGAGAATAAACCGGTCCACAAAGCTGCCGTCGATCTGCCGATGGCGATAGTATATTCTTTCAAAAGTGGGGCGAATGGTACTATCAAAGATTGGCTTCTGCTCGGAAGGATCCAGTTCCTGCCAGAACAAAGGACCAACGTCCTGCAATCTATACTGTCGGGTGGAAAATACCTGACTGGACTCCGGTAGCGAATCGTGCATTCTCGAAGTCATGGAGCGAATGGACTGCCATTGTCCGGTTTCTTCAAAAAATTCCCGATAGGTAATTCCCAGCTCTCGGGAAAGCTCCGCCAGTTCGCTTCTGTAAGGAGTCCGCTGGTCGTTCTCTTCCTTAAAGTACTTTGAGCCCAGAGAAATATACGCTTCGAATTCAGGGTTGGGTTCCACTCCCTTATACGGATCATAGAACTGCACCAGTTCTGGAACCGCGGATTTATACTGAGGTCTGAAGATAAAATAGGTCAGATCAAAAAGTATCATGATCAAGTTTACGACAGCTACAAAGATCATGAAAAGATCCCATGTAAGTCGGAATGACCAACCTCTTTCCTTGATCCGTCGAAAATCCAGTACCATGGGGTCAATTTGATGAGAACAGGGCGCTTCGTAAACCGGTTCCCTGCAGAATCTATCGAGTCAGCCAGAAAGGGGGCGGCGGACTGCACTATTATAAGTTGACAGTACAGAGGACGGTACCGGTCATTCGCGAAGAATGAATACGGATCTTCCTCCCATGGATGAATTGCTGCGGCTGGAGATTCAGCAGCAGCCGGACGATTATACCTGTGGTCCTACCTGCTTGCATGCAGTCTACCGCTACCTGGGCTGGAACAAGGATTTACAGGAAGTCATTTCGGAAGTGGATTATCTTCGCGAAGGAGGCACCCTGGCTGTGCAGCTGGGCTGCCATGCACTTAGAAACGGTTTCTCCGCCACCATATATTCCTACAACCTCCAGGTATTTGATCCTACCTGGTTTTCATTACCGGTGGATGTCTTGAGAGCCAAACTGGAGGAGCAGGCCAGGCTCAAAAAGGATCCTAAACTGGATTTTGCTACCAGGGCTTATCTGGAATTTCTGGACCGAGGCGGCAGACTGCTTCTGGAAGATTTGAGCCCTTCTCTGATTCGCAGGCAACTGAAGAAGCGAATTCCTATCCTTACAGGTCTTAGCTCCACCTACCTGTACAGATCTCCCAGAGAATTTGGAAACGAACTGGATTATGATTATGACGATGTTCGAGGGGTGCCTTCCGGGCACTTTGTGGTTCTTTGCGGCTACAACAAAGAGGATCGCAAGGTTCTGGTAGCGGATCCCTACAAGCCATCTCCATTGTCCCATGGACACCTTTATCCAGTGCACATGGATCGTCTGATTAACTCCATACTACTGGGTATCCTGACCTACGATGCGAACCTGCTTATTCTTGAACGAAAGGATGGTAGCAAATAATGCAGGCTATCGCTGTAGTAAGCCGAAAGACTGAATGGTTGCATTCCATACCCGGAATTGAGGTTGTAGAAGCCAGGTCCTACCTGACAGATGCGAAATATAGCGAGCTTCGAGGTATTCGAGTATTCAACCTCTGTCGGTCCTATCGCTACCAGACCACGGGCTACTACGTATCTTTGCTTGCTGCGGCCAGAGGCCAGAAACCGTTGCCCGCTGTATCTACAATTCAGGATCTCAAAGATCAATCCATCATCCGTAACTATACGGAAGAACTGGATCAACTGATCCAGAAGAGTCTTAAAGGCCTCCAGTCCGATGAGTTTACACTAAGCATCTACTTTGGCCATAACATGGCTTCGAAATACGAAAAGCTGGCCGGGCAGCTATTTCGTCTTTTTCCATCTCCATTCCTGAGGCTTCAGTTCTGGAAAAAGAGCCAGCGCTGGCTTATCAAGAGTATAAATCCGATTCCCGCAGGAGAGGTGAGCGAGGATCATAGAGAATTCGCGCGTCAGAAAGCCATAGAGTTCTTTTCTCGTAAGAGGTTTCAGAGTCGCCGGGCCGTGCCGCGATATGACATGGCCATCCTGCACAATCCAGAGGAGGAGCAGCCTCCTTCGGATAGTACTGCCCTGAGTCGATTTCAAAAAGCTGCAGAAGAGAAGGGCTTTTATGCGGAATTTCTGACCAAAGAAGACTATGGCCGGCTTTCAGAGTTCGATGCACTGTTTATTCGAGAAACTACTGCCGTGAACCATCATACCTATCGCTTCGCCAGGAAGGCATTGGGCGAAGGCCTGGTAGTAATCGACGATCCGCTCAGCATTCTTCGTTGCACGAACAAGGTTTACCTGGCAGAGTTGCTCACAAGATATCGCATTCGCACACCCCGAACACTGATCGCCCATCGAGGGAACCTGGATACCCTGGAATCCCATCTTGGATTTCCGATAATTCTGAAAGAGCCGGACAGTTCCTTTTCCCAGGGAGTTGTAAAGGCTTCGGATCCGGAAAGCCTGAAGCGTAAGGCAGAGGCCATTTTGAACAAGTCGGACCTATTTATCGCACAGGAATTTCTGCCCACGGAATATGATTGGCGCGTGGGCATCTTGAATAGAACGCCACTGTATGTTTGTAAATATTTCATGGCCCGGGGCCACTGGCAGGTCATGAACAAGGATGAAGCCGGTGAGCAGGATTATGGTGAGGTAGAATGCATGGCTGTAGAGGATGCCCCTCAGGAAGTGGTTCGCACAGCTCTCAGGGCCGCAAACCTGATAGGCGATGGATTGTACGGTGTAGATCTCAAATACTCGGCAGGCAAAGCTTATGTAATCGAGGTGAACGATAATCCCAGCATTGACGGAGATTGCGAAGACGAAGTTCTGGGCCTGGAGCTCTATCGAATTATTATGGACGATTTTTTTCGCCGGGTGCAGCAGAGAACAGAAGGAAAGCGCTCCTACAACGTGGAACCTCTATGATGCTGCTAATCAGGGGCGGAAAAGGGATGCCCCGACGTCTGGCGCCGGGGCAACGGATCATAGTTTTTCAATATCCTTGAGTAGCTGATCAGCCTGTTCTTCCGCATTTTCCGGAGTGATTTTCACATCTTCTTTGGGAGCCTTCTCTTCTGGACAGTGCAGATAGAGAGGTGCAAAGCTAAGAAGCATCAATAACGTAAGTTTTCTATACATAGCTTTCTCCTGATTTCAGTTATTTTCCTTTGGGTCCGGCATTATCCGGCTTACCTTTATCGTCC
>JBHIXQ010000267.1:0-4524 GCA_041984705.1 Leptonemataceae bacterium
AGGATAGCTGAAAGCCCTGCACCTTCGATAAAGATGGCTCTGGTGGCATCTGCAAGCACTGTAAGAGGTAACCATTGAATGATGGCCTGGCTCCATTCCGGAAAGTTCTGATAGCTAAAGAAGATTCCGGACAGCATGGTAAGGGGAAGGGTAACTGCATTTACAATTCCATTGGCCGTATGCATGCTTCTGCCTCGACTGGAGCAGAGTATTCCGATTCCGCTCCATGCGACATTACCGGAGAAAAAGAGCAGCAGTAACCCCAGAAGAGAACCCTGAATGCTTACATCAAAAAGCAGATGGGCAAATCCAAAAAGGATTAGTGCTTCGGAAATGGTAAAGGCCATGCGAGCCACAAAATGCGAAGCCAGGAATGCGGACTTATACATTGGACTGGCTGCCATTCTTCGCATGAGTTTTCTTACTCTGAGTTCGATCAATGCATAGCCCACACCCCACATGCAGGAGTTCATAATTCCTACAGCCAGAAGACCCGGAATCAAAAAATCGATGTATCGACCGCCCACAGATTCCATTTCTACGCTTCTTATTGCGGAATCCGGAGGACGGGAATCTATAATATCTTTCTGCTCTAGAACGGATGCGAGTTCCGGTTCCAGTCGAATCCTACTCAAGGCTTGCTGAAGTGCCAGCACGGACAACCTGGCCTCTGGATTCCGTGGATCATAGTGCGCCTCCACCGGGCCTTCGAGATTTGCCTTTGATTTCTGGATGCCGTCGGACTCGCCTGGCATCCGATTCTCTTTGATAGCGAATTCGCTTCCCGGGTGGAATGAACCATTCTGTGCAAGGCCGGTTATAAATTGTTCTGTTGAAAAGTGGACCTTCGCATAGAGAAAGATCTGGCCTCGCTTAATGGCCAGTCTGGCCTGGCTTTCTCCCATAATTAATATCTTCAGATCGCCTGAGTTCCTCTCGCTTCGCCTTGAAGCCGATTCCAGCAGGTGCTTCCATTTCTGGAGCTCGCTGTCCGGAGCAGAAAGGACCATGCCCTTCTTTTCCCGGGCATCCAGCTCCGGGATTCTGGATTCGTCCGTTGAATTTGGGGAACCCTGGATTTCAGTAATAGTGCTGCCGGGAACAAGAGCGATGGGTATCTCAGGTGGATCGGCCTGGAATGCAACTCCCAGCACACCGGCAATTCCAGCGGGAAAAATCAGCGCCCAGAAAATGATGGCGGGCTCGCGAAAGTATCCAAAGAAGTTTACCGCGGTAAGGGTTCGAAGTTGCACCAGCCATCGTTTCATGGAGTAGTTACCGTTTCCTCTGCATTTAGATGACGTCCGGTCATTCGGGTGAACAGATCATCCAGGTCCATCCGTCGGCATACAAGTTCCTTCAGATTCCAGGCGTTCGGCCCGAGTTTCTCAAAGAGGTATTGCAGAGCAGGGCGAACATCCTTTACCACGAGCCGAATTCGACTCTGACCCGGTTTTTCTATGCGAAGGAAGCCTGGAGTATTCTTCCATTCATTTTCCAGATCAGGTCGATTCAATTCCGAGGCTTCCAGCGGAAATTCCAGGATGTCTCCTCCTCCCTGGGTTCGCAGCAGATCGTTCATGGTGCCCGCCGCCAGAAATTTGCCGCGGTCCATTATAATAATTCTTTCGCACAGATTCTCTGCTTCTTCCATGTAATGAGTTGTAAGAATTAAGGTAACCCCCTGTTCCTTTAAATCCTGAAGTATGGCCCATACATCTCGCCTGGCATTTGGATCCAGACCGGTGGTGGGTTCATCCAGAAGAAGCAGGGTGGGTTGATTCAGAAGGGCCACTCCCAGGGCCAATCTCTGACGTTGACCGCCAGACAGGCCCATGGTGTAGGTATTTCGCTTATCCGTAAGCCTCGTAAGCTGCAGGATTTCTTCAATGCGATCTCTGGAGTTATAGAAGGTACCGAACATTCGCAGAGTTTCTTCTGTGGTCAATCTATCGTAAAATCTGGTTTCCTGTAGGGCCACGCCAATTTTCTGGCGGATTTCCTTTTCATGCAGATCCCATTGCATCCCCAGAATTTCGATGGAGCCCGAGTCCGGTTTCTGGATTCCCTCGATCATTTCGATCATGGTGGTTTTTCCGGCTCCATTGGGGCCCAGAAGCGCAAGAAATTCCCCTGGCTGAATCTCCAGATTCACACCATCTACAGCGACTAATGAGCCAAATCGCTTGCTTACGGCTCTGGCTTTCAGGATTGGCTGCAATTGCTTCCTCGCTTCATTCGAGCTTCTCTGGTCCAACAAGTCAGACTGGAGTCCAGAAGAGAAAGCCGGATGCAATGTAGTGACCGTCTGAGTAGAAGGAATCTCAGCTCAGTCAGATTCAGTGCTAATCCGGCTGTATTCGGTATCGATTCTATAAAGAAACCCTATACGGGGACTTCAAATTCGCGTAAGGCATCGTTCAACGAAGTCTTTTCGTCTGTGCTCTCTTTTCGTTTGCCGATGATAAGTGCGCAGGGAGTTCCATATTCGCCTGCTGGAAACTTTTTCATTCTGGTACCAGGAATCACAACAGAACCAGCAGGAATTCTGCCTTTTGTTATCTTTTCCTGAGAACCGGTAACATCGATAATGGGAGTGGATGCTGTGATTACAACATTTGCGCCCAGAACCGCTCGTTCCTCAACCATTACACCTTCCACGACAATGGCCCGGGAGCCCAGAAAGGCACCATCTTCAATGATTACAGGAGCACCCTGAGGTGGCTCCAGAACTCCGCCAATGCCCACTCCACCGCTGAGATGAACATTCTTTCCGATCTGGGCACAGCTACCGACAGTGGCCCAGGTATCTACCATGGTTCCGCTGGAAACATAGGCTCCAATATTTACATACGAAGGCATCATGATGGCCCCGGGCTCCACGAATGCACCGTAGCGACAGACTGCCGGGGGAACTACTCGCACACCGCGCATACTGTGATCTGTGCGCACCGGGATCTTATCGTAGTACTCCAGGTCTCCAGAACTAATCCCTTTCATTTCTGAAATGGGAAAATACAGTAAAATAACCTTCTTTACCCAGGCGTTCACTTTCCAGTCGCCGGGGCCATTTTGCTCCGCCACTCGAATCTTTCCTTGATTCAGCGCCTCCATGGCTTCGCGAACCAGTTCTTTAGAGGCAGGCTCTTTGAGCTGTTCCCTGTCTTCGAAAATCTCGTTGATTCGCTTTTCCATATCTTCGTACATTCATCTTCTCCAGTTTGGTTTTCTTGATTTGTATTTTCAGAATTCGCTATTTATTGATCTGTATTGCTTCGTGTTACTCTTCCATCCTGCTCAACGAAATTTCGCGCCACCTGGCTTCCCGGAGCGTGCCGCCCTCAGCTTCTATAGAAGGACAATCCATCCAGGGCTCCCATGCGGTGCTGCGTATAGGCATCGTCCGGCAACTGACCTCGCAGAATTTCCAGTGTAATGGTGGGAATATTTCTTTCCCAGCCGGCGTAGGTTCCCAGGCTTCCAGGTGTAGGATAGCCGATGTCGGACTTGGGTGGAAGTCCATTGCTGCGAGCCATAGCTTCTGCCAGATCCAGACAGTCGCCGTTGTAGTTGATCATTGCATGCTCATAGGAATGCAGACTCATGATCATCCTGGGCTTAATGGCTTCGATCATGGCCACGGTGATTTCGCTTTCGATTTCGCTACCTGCAGAGAGCCCGGGAAAATACCTGGGATTGGTAAAGTCAGCTGTCCAGTCACCCGTGGGTAGATTACGATTCAAATCCACATTTCTAGCATTAGTTCGGCGATCGACGGCGCATCCATCCGGATTCAATCTAGGACAGATATAGAGCTTTAGATAATCGGGCAGGGTAAGACTTCCGGACTGCACTTCCTGCATAAATCTTTCGGCAAACAGGTATCCCTCGGGCTCGTCGCCATGCACCCCGCCGATAAGTAGCGCGCTTATGGGTCCGCTTCCAGAGCAGTATAGTTGAATATCCAGACCCTGGATGCTTTTTCCAATGGTTACAGTTTTCTCCGGGGCGGGGAGCTCTAGTTTGGCCATGAGACCAGAATTAGAATTCGAGCCCTGAGAGCAATTTCGATTATGCTGCTGGTCGGCCACCCCTGCCGGCCAGCAGCCAGTTTCTGGCGTTCTCTTCCAGCGCAAAGCTCTTACAGAGCCGATTGCATTGAACTGCAAACAGCTCTACGAATGCGGTTTCCATGGGATCGGCTACAAGAAAAGCGGTGCGACCGGGGTATCTTGCATACAGGGAGTTATGGAATTCCACCAGATCATTCATCTGGGTAGGATGCAATTCCAGCGTGGCTTCGCGTGTATCTACCAGAATGCAGCTGAAGTCAGAGATATCCTGGCGCTGGAGTTTTTGAGTCATACATTCCTTTAGCTCTTCCAGGGAAACATTACCGGAATAATGGGTAATTACGATCCCGTCCATTTCTGATATTGAAAATGCCATTCCGGATTCCCTCTATGCGGGCTGACTGCAGCTAAACCGGATACCTCCAGGATATCGTCTGCATCCCGGATTATT
>JBHIXQ010000268.1:0-4512 GCA_041984705.1 Leptonemataceae bacterium
TGAAGCGAGCTGCGAAGTGGATCCCAGGGAGCTTACAGAAGACCATCTTCGTGCACTTTTTGATGTAGGCTTTCGCCGCATCAGTCTGGGATTGCAGGATCTGAATCCCTCGGTGCAGAAAGCCGTAAACAGAATTCAGAGTCTGGAGTTAACAAAGGGTGTGGTGGACCAGGCAAGATCCATTGGCTTCGTAAGCGTAAACATCGATTTAATCTATGGACTTCCGCGGCAGACCATCAATAGCTTTGCGGCAACCCTGGAACAGGTTCTGGAAATGGAGCCGGATCGCATAGCGCTGTTCAATTTCGCCTATCTTCCGGAGATGTTCAAGCACCACAGTGTAATCCATCCAGAGGAAATGCCTTCTGCATCGGATAAACTGGAGATTCTCATTCGTTCGGTCCAGCGGATCGGATCCAGAGGATACAGGTTCATTGGTATGGATCATTTCGCCAGGGAAAGCGATGAGCTTGCGAAAGCCCAGGATCATGGAGATCTTTATCGAAATTTCCAGGGGTACAGTACCAAAAAAGGGCTGGATGTCATTGCTCATGGAATTACCGGCATCAGCCAGGTAGGCCGTACCTACAGTCAAAATGCGAAGAATGAAACGGACTATTTCGCAGCTCTGGATGCAGGAAAGCTCACCGTCTTTCGCGGGTATGAGCTATCCGAAGATGATGTAATTCGACGGTATGTGATTACAGAGCTCATGTGTCACTTTTTTCTATCATTCAATGCTTTTCGGGAAATGACGGGCCGGGAATTCCGGGAGTATTTTGCTGCTGAGCTTTCAGAATCCGGTCCTTCCAGTTTACAGAGCATGCAAGAGGATGGATTGCTCAGGATTCGAGACACTGGCATCGAGGTGATGCCGGTAGGTAGATTCTTGATTCGAAACATTGCTATGTGTTTCGATGCGTATCTCAAACGCCCGGACGCAAAGAAAGGTTATTCACGCACCATCTAGAACACAAATCCTGGTAGCAGCTTTCTCAAAAGGCAGAGGACCTCTAAATACATGCTCTCCTTGTGTCAGGGGATCCTCGGCCATGGACTTTAAGAATTCCCGGGACCGATCAGCCGTTATCGGGTTTCTAAATCTTGAGAAAAACGCCTATGGTCAGGGAATGAGTTTCGATGGCCATGGATCCTTTGCCGGAACGATAACGCATGGGAAACCCCGCCTTGTATTTGATTAGATAGTTGCTTCCCATGTAGCCCAGTTCCACGGTTGGAGCGGCCCCGTAGAATACATCGCTTTTTTCCGTGGCTTCATTATCCAGCATGTAATACTTATGGATGTTATTCAAATTGTTGCCCAGGAGTGCCAGAAGAGCCAGCGATTTGAAATCCACCTTGCGATTGAATGCGATATCGGCCACAATGTAGTTTTCCCGGGAGATGGCACCGGACTTTAATAGCAGGTAACGAGTCTTTCTTGCATCGCTAAGATTTCCGGACTGATCCCTGGAGTAGTTCAATATATCGATATGGTCCAAACCCCCAGGTTCCCCAAGGTTCAAATACGTTTCGTAAAGAGTACTCCGGCCAAAGTTGAACTCTCCTTCCAGGCTGGAAATTCGGCCAGCAGCAATAATGCCCAGAAAGAACCCCACGTTGCCGCGGTAGAGATTGCCCGTAGCAAAGTACAGGCCCACCCCTGCCACGCCGGTGGTGGACTGTAGATAGGCTTCGGATGTATTTACCTGCAGGGTAGAAACATCAAAGTAGGGGGCCCAGTAGATGTGGGGAATGAGTGGTTCCGGCGCAGACTGCAAGAACAGGGAGCCAGAACCGGAGTGCACGGTCTGGGAATCTTCGAATGTATTAAGGCTTTTTGTGGGACCACCGTAATCCTGACTTGCAGTAAGTGCATTGTAGGATCCCGTAGCTCCAATCAAGATATCGGCGGACAGCGGAGCTGCGGAGAATACCAGGCTGACTGCAACACCCAGCACCATCGGTGCATCTTTCAGGTAGGTCTTCCATTGTTTCATTCAATTACGGTTCCATGGTTCAAGGTAATTGCAAGCGTAAATCTGTCCAGGGAAGCTCTATTGAAGGAAGTCCTATGAAATACCGTCCTATATGTCGATACTAAGGACATAGACAGTACCGAAACGTCGGTAGCCGGTTTTTTTCATGCTTAACAGGTCAGGAACTCATCCATCGGCTCTGCCACAACTATTGCAGAGAGATCCCAGCGGTCGAATGACCATTCGATCCTCGGTACTTCAGCAACTGGTTTCTGAAAGCTCCAATCTCTCACGTCTGGTGGGCGCCACACAGAGCATCATGGCGGAACTGGATCTGGATGCATTGCTGGGTGTTATTATGAACACCGTTACAGAGGTAATGCATGCCGACCGATCCACTCTCTTTCTCATCGACCGAAATCGTCAGGAGCTATGGTCCAGGGTGGCGCAGGGCAGCGATGAAATTCGAATCAAGCTTTCCGAAGGAATCTCTGGCTTTGTGGCCACCACCGGAGAAACAGTAAACATTGTCGATGCCTACCAGGATGATCGTTTCAGCCGCGATTATGATCTAAGAACCGGGTACAGAACCAGATCCATCCTCTGTATGCCCATTCATGATCAATCCGGCGCCATAATTGGAACCATTCAGGTGCTCAACAAGCTGGATGGTAACCGTTTTACAGAAACCGACGTTCAATTGCTGGCTGCATTTGCATCTCTGGCCGGCATCTCCCTGGTAAACGCAAGGGCCTTTGACGAACTGCGAAAAGCCAGAGACTTTCTGGAAATTCGAGTAGAAGAAAGGACCAGAGACCTGGAGGAGTCCAGACAGGAGATCCAGAAACTCAACGAATTTACTCTAAAGATCAATGCTCTCTCTGAACTGGATGAGATCGTAAGCGAAGTATTCGGATTTATTGATGAGAACTTTGATATAGATGGAACCATGCTCATTCTCGCTAACTTCGACAATGGCGAGTTTGTAGTATCGCATCTTTCCGAGAGTCTGCAGCAGGTAATGGGAGAGCATCTAGATAGATTGAAATCTTTGCGAACTCCACTATCTCCGGATGCAGGAACACTGTGGAAAGTATATGCTTCCAAGAAAAGACTTTATCTTTCGCGCATTCCTGAAGTGGAAATCCATTCGCAAGTAGACCGTTTGTTCTACGAAGCCCTGGATCTAAAAGCATTTCTCATGGTCCCGCTGATCATTCGTGGCGAAACCATTGGAATCGCCTGTTTTACAAGCGTGCGAAAAAGGATGAAGCTTTCGCTGGATGAGCTGGATTCCATAGGTCGTTTCTGCAACCAGATCGCAGGAGCTGTTTACAATTCCTCCCTGTACGAGCAGGTGAAGCAGGAACGAGCCCGGGCCGAAAGCCTGCTTCTGAGCATTCTTCCTGAGCAGGTAGCCACCGAGCTCAAGCAAAAGGGTTCCGTTACTCCAGCCAGCATCGGTTCTGTATCGGTGCTGTTTACTGATTTCGTTGGCTTCACAGGTATCGCGGAGCGAATGTCACCCTGGGAGTTGATTCGGGAGCTGGATGGCTGTTTTTCTCAGTTTGATGAGATCTGCCGAAGGAATGGTCTGGAAAAGCTAAAAACTATTGGTGATGCTTACATGGCTGCCGGTGGTCTTCCTATTCTGAATCATACCCATCCGGTGGATGCCTGTCTTACAGCCCTGGAACTTTTAACGTTCATGGAAGGGCTCCAGGAGATCAAAGATCAGATGGGCCACAACTTCTGGAGATTGCGCATAGGCGTGCATACCGGGCCGGTAACTGCTGGAGTCATAGGAAAAGCAAAATTTGCATACGATATCTGGGGCGATGCAGTAAACATTGCCAGCAGGATGGAATCCAGTAGCGATCCCAATCGGATCAATATTTCGGGGGCAACCCATGAACTGGTAAAGGATTTCTTTGTCTGTGAGTACCGGGGAAAGGTTGCGGCCAAGAATAAAGGGGAGCTGGATATGTATTTCCTGAATCGAATCCGACCCGAACTCTGCGAAGATGAAGATGGAAGAATTCCCGGCGAAGAGTTTCGTAAGCTTTACCGGAAACTTCAGATCGCCGTCTAATTATAGAACGAAAGTCGTAGCTAACGTGCAGATGATTCAACCGAGGTTTTCGGGCTAAAGCACTGCAGGATTTCCTCTACAGACTCACCCAGCTGCCAGAGTTCTACAGCCCGACTCAGGCGAACGGCCAGATCTTTTTCCCATTGATGGGGCAGAGTTTCTTTTAGATACCGGCCCACAACACTTGGATGATTCCCGTCTGCAGCCAGAGTCAGCCCCTGCTTCAGGTGACTCTCAGCCACCTGCCCGCGAATTACCTCATGGGCTGCTTGCATTCCACGTTTCCTGGAATGGGTTACGAGCTCTTCAAAGAAATGTTCGATGGTGGAGATTTCAGCCAATGGATGAATCATACTTACTCCCTGTGCAATTGGACGACCGTTTCATTGTGGGCACCAACGTAGAACCAGCGATACAGAGAAATCTTGCATTTTATTTAGA
>JBHIXQ010000269.1:0-4497 GCA_041984705.1 Leptonemataceae bacterium
AGGTTTCGCTGAGGCTGTAGCCGATTCCAATACATCTGGCACTGCTACATCCGGATCGGCGAAAGGCAGTCCAGAAAGGAAATCCACGTCCGGTTCCAACAATGGTGGCGGTTCCAATTCCGAAACAAGGGCCGGTGGCAAGGACTCCTCAAAGGCAATAAAGGATGAAACCTCCGACACGAAAGCGGGGTCCGCGCGAAGGAATGGAAAATCTGCCGCGGCCGATTCTGGGTCCGCTATGTCAGCGGCGAATGAAGACAAGTCCAGTTCTGCCAGATTGGAGTTGAGCAGTACAGATCTAAAAAAAGCCATCCGAAAGCAGCGAATTGTGGTTCGCGATGCAGAGCAAGCTATGGAAAAACTGACCCGAGAAAAGGAGCAACTGGAAATCAGTCTTTCGCAAAACTATAGCAAAGACGATAGCGATAAGCTCCAGAAAGTACAATCCAATCTGGAGCAGGCAGAGCAGATCTGGATTAAAGCTGCCGAAGAGCTGGGAGCTCTGGAGAGTTAACGACCCGGGCGCCGGCTGATTCCGGACTACCAGACAAACTATGAGAAAACTGCAGAGTCAGGGTAGACGCGAAGGAGACCAGGTAATCTGGTTTCTGTTTGGAAATCGCATTGAATTTGGCCTTTCTGAATTCCAGGAATTACAGCAGGGCATTCGAGATAATGGGCTTTTTACCTTTATCGAACGAGAAAGACCGTCCCTGAGAAATCATCTGGAAACGATCCTTTATCAGTCCCTTCCTGACTACGAGGACTGGGAAAACCCTGACCTGGAGCATGTTCTGGAACAATGCCTCATCGATTTAAAAGATAGAATTCGCTAAGAACTGCGAATCGGGTGAACTATCAGGTTTCCTGAAGCTGCTTTAGCTTTTCTTCTTTTTCAGCTTGAATCACTGCATCCAGCAGATCCTGCATATCCCCTTCCATCAACTCATTCAGGTTGTAAGCAGTATATCCGATCCGGTGGTCGGTGACCCGTCCCTGGGGAAAGTTATACGTGCGAATTCTTTCCGAACGATCTCCGGATTTTACCTGCTCTTTCTTCGCGGCTGCTTCCTGGGCATGGCGTTCCTCTTCTCGCAGCTCCAGAAGTCGAGCTCGCTTCACCTTCATGGCTTTGGCCCGGTTTTTTAGCTGACTTCGTTCGTCCTGGCAGGATACAACAATGCCTGTGGGAATATGGGTCATTCGCACAGCCGATTCCGTCTTGTTTACATGCTGCCCGCCGGCTCCACTGGCTCGAAAAACATCCACTCGAAGATCCTTATCTTCGATTTCCAGGTCCTCCTCTTCGGCCTCCGCCAGAACAGATACAGTTACGGCACTTGTATGAATTCTTCCCCCGCTTTCAGTAACCGGGATTCGCTGAACCCGATGGGCTCCCGCTTCTTTATGTAGCAATTCCCAGGCTCGTTTTCCCTCTACCGAGAAGGTTACCTCTTTGAATCCACCCAGTTCCGTTTCTGCATAGTAGATTGGCTCTACTTTCAGTCCGTTTTCCTCGCAGAATCTAGTGTACATTTTTAGAAGGTCGCCAACAAACAATCCGGCCTCATCTCCACCGGTACCTGCGCGAATCTCTACAATAACGGATTTGCCATCATTTGGATCCGGAGGGATTAGCATGGTTTCTACTTCATCCCGCATTTGCTCCAGAGAGCTTTCCAGGTCCTGCTTTTCCGCTTCCGCCATTTCTTTGAGCTCTGAATCAGCGGAACTGTCAGCCAGGAGTTCATTGGACTGGTCCAGCTGAAGTAGTAAGCTCAGATATTTTCGCAGAGGCTCGATTCGGGAGCTCAAACGGCTGTGCTGGCGTGAAAGTTCTTTAAAGGATGACGGGTCCGAGGATACTTCCGGAGAGGAAAGCTTTTGTTCGATCTCTTCGAATCTCTCTACTTCTCGTTGGACTCTTTCTTTTAGGTTGCGGGAATTCATATGCCCCCGACAGGAATCGAACCTGTGCACATGGTTTAGGAAACCACTGCTCTATCCGCTGAGCTACGGGGGCGTACTTCCCCGTCCTCTGTCAGTGGTGTCCGGTCAACTGAAATCACAACCTGAATGTCGGGCAGGCTACGGCCTTCAACCGATTTTCCAGGATATCTCGTGGTCACAGTATTTGAAAATGGCCGATATAGCGGTACCCCACAATATCGGGTAAAAAAAGCATGGTAAATGAACGCTGCGGGCTGATATTCCGTCGTACCTGTTGAGGATCATGATGCAAAAGAGACTTTTTGGACTAATCGCAATTCTTGTACTTTTCGGTGCCCTCTATTCCCTCATGGCCGATGAATCGGAATGCGAAGGAAATGAAGTATTCAAGGACAATCTTTGCTGGTTTAGAGCGGAGAAAAAGTTGAATCTTGCCGAGGCTTCGGACTATTGCAGCGAGGAAGGTGGGAGATTACCTACCATGGCAGAAGCCAGATCTCTTCTAGAGCAGTATCGCGGCAAAAAGGTTCGGGATCTGGGACAGATGTTTTCGGTAAACGGCCCTTTCTTTTTCTGGGTTCAACAGGAGCCAGGCGCTGAATCCGTTCAAATTATTCTGCCAGGTACATCTGCAACCATGACCCTGGATCCAACGAGCAAGCTTTATGCTCAGTGTGTTCGAACTCCGGGAAAGGAAAGTTCCTTCTTTGGGTTCTAATCGGTAGAGCTCCCGAAAATTTTCTGCAATGTCCTGGTTTTTCTGTGTGACTTCATGGATTTCCAGGGCTGGCGTTCCTCCAACCTATTGGCAATGAATCAGGAACCAGACGAATCAGGATTCCGGGGCATCGTTCTGACCGGGCTGTAAAGCGCCGCGAATTTCGGTCAGAGCAAGGCGACATTGATCTACCTGGTCTTTTGAAAAGGACTCAGGTAGTTCTGCCATAGATTCAACGTAGAACTCCAGTATCTGCAGCAGTAAATCTTTGGAAGCAACGATAGGGCTGCTTCCTGCAGTCAGATAGCCCACCACATAACTATCCTCGTTCACCCGGATTCCGAATGTATCCAGCTCATCCTCTTCGTAGCTATCCAGCTCGTCGGATTCTGCCTTCTGGATCAATTCCAGAAGTATATTTAGATCCGGCGCCCAGCTACCGATGAGCATTGCAATGACTGCGCGAAATCGATTCTTTTCGGAGTACAGATAAATTCTTTGTTCCGGATCTTCGCTTTCGTATGCCAGAAAATGGCTGCCCCGAATTAACTGCTTGTGAATGAGTTTTAAATCTTTGTAGGGGCTTTCTTCTTCCGGCGAAAGGGAGAATTTACTCTCCATGCGCTTCATCGCATCCCTTTCCCATTCAGAAAGCTCTTCCATGTCCGAATTGTTGGTGGATGGATCCGAATGACTCATGGGGAAATTGTTCTCCCGGGAAGGATTCCAGCAACTACCTTTCTGGCATTTTCTGAGGCTCTGGAACGGGTTTGCCGGAATACCTGGCCTGGTCGGTTGAATAAAGGTCCCGGAATTAAACCGGATCAGTTATTCGATTCGGCCTGTTTCTCCATCCACTCTTCGAAGGATACTGGCAGATCTAAATCTACAATGGCAGCACTGCCGGAGGCGTCGATCTTTACGGTTAGACGAGCCCCCTCGGAACGGAGCACAGAATCGTAATAGGCTGCTTTTTCTTCCGGTACGAAGAACTTCTCGATTCCCGCTGTAAATCTACCGTAGCTGCAAGCCCCCTTGATGAAAACGGGGCAACTGGTTTTCTCTATGGAAGCACAATCCTGCCAGTATCCGCTATCAGGATCTGGTGGATCAGAATAGCAAACGCACTGATCGAATTCTGTTTGAGTCTTTTTTGCCGGAGTAGTTTCCAGCTCCGGAGGATTTTCCAGATCATTGCAATCCAGGGCAGGTCCGTAATCTACACGATACTGAACGTAATGCCCCGATAGAAGATCCCGGGGATCATATCCACGAACATCAAATGTCATTTCGTATCCGCTGCTGACTTTATATGCTTTGAATCCAGTCAGCATCATGAGTCCGAGCACCGGGAAGGCCAGCGCAGCGATGAGGATCTTTGCTTTCACTTCAATCTCTCCTCGAGGTAGGCTTGTATCCTTCCCCGACTTCTGGAGTATAGAACTACGCCCCCGATTATTACCAGACCGGCCACAATGAGTCCAATACCGGTAGTGGCCAGGTCCTCAAATACTTCAAAGTATACGATCAAGAATCGAATGCCTGCCATTACCAGAAAGAAATCGAATACGAAGCGATAATCGAAGAATGTGATAGCCGCGGCCATTGAAAGAAGAATGAAGAGCAGAGCCAGATAGATGCTTTTATCGCCTACCGGGTATACGAAAAGGCTAAAGAAAACCAGCGAATAGAGTAAGCCAAAGGTAATGAGAACCATGATTCTTCGACTCAGTGTTCGGGGCCGCCTGAAGAAGCTGTCAGCAGCGCAGCATACCCGCAGGATACTGGGCACCAGAACTCCCCGTTCCACGCCGGAAGCCCTGACATCT
>JBHIXQ010000270.1:0-4484 GCA_041984705.1 Leptonemataceae bacterium
ACCTTCACGAAGAGCACCGGCTTTGTGTCCCTGGCGATTCTCGCGATGGATATGCTGAATGTTGAATCCTTCTCTCTTATAGGACTGAACCAGACTTTCCGCTTTTTCTCTGGTTTCATCTGTAGAATCATCCAGAACCTGGATCTCAAGTTTGCTCTTGGGCCATCGCAGCCGGGTAGTGGCTTCAATCAGTCGATCTACAACGTAGAACTCATTATAGATAGGAAGCTGAATGGTAACTTTGGGCAGTTCCCTGGCAGGAGTCTTCTTTAAATCGATAGGTTCGTATTCTACGTTGGAGAGACAATACTCATGGTTTTTTCTATAGAGATAGACCATCAGATATGCATGAACGCCAAAAACAAATAGCGCTACAATATCGAAGGAATAGATTATAATGATTAAAACAGCGATCGTATCCATAGAGGGGCCTGCACGTTGTGACCACTTCGCAGGAGGGCCCTGTACGGTCAACTTCTTCAGATGGGCTTGCTTCAGGTTAGAGCAGAAGTTTAAGATTTAATATTTCGCCGGTTCGCACCCAATACAGGAAGAAGCATTCATATCTGCCGGTTTTAAGAATTGGGAGTAAGCATGATTAGCTTCTGGCCCCGATAATCTCTCTGCTCCTGGGAGTACATTTCCTCTTTCCAGCTCAATACAGACTCATTTCTGATCTTCCATACCATCGGTGCCTGTACCAATATATATGGCAGTGGTCGTCCTTCCTGATGCTTGCTCAGGCTTTCAAGAAAGGACTCCAGTTTTTCACAGCTTCCATCCCTTCCCCAGAAACTGTAAGGAAGATCCACAAAACAAACTGAGTTGGATTTCTCCGCAGCCAGGATGAGCGGTGCTACACGCAGGAAATCCTTATTATGAAGTTGAACGGAATACCCGGAGCACACTCGATTCTTCAGCCATTGAAAGCGCTGTCGGTCTAGCTCCACAAGATGAACCGGGTCATATCCACGACTCAAAGCTTCCATGGCCATCTGGCCGGAGCCGGCGCAGAGATCCCAGAAGGGGCCCGGTTCCAGAGAATTTTCCAGCAGCTGAAATGCTGCATCCTTGAGCAGAGCTGGAGTGAAATGGCGATGTCCGGCTACCGCCGGAGGAAGGGGGAAAGAACGACCCTTCAGTTCTCCCTGACTGATCGAAATGCGAGCAGTCTTCAATCCCACCTCTTATCCCGGACTTTTCGCAAGTATTTCCAGTGTCCAAGATAGATATACGTGAAAATGATTCCGAAGACCACCGCGCCGATGATCACTTCGTAAAGTCGTAGCTGCGCTCTCCAGAACAGAAACTGTAAAGTTACCGGGGCCGGGTTTCCCAGAATCAGCAGAAATAGCACCAGGAAAGCGGCCAGAATCAATGTGAAACGAACTGGCATGTGACTCAGAGCTGGGTTACATTAACACTGCCACACATAGGACAGACCATGACATCTGTGTCCACTTCTTCTGCTGCAGGTTCTTCCCAGCGATAATCGCAGTCCTCGCAAACAAAGCTAACTATATCCAGGTCTTCCCGCTCATCTTCATCCCAATCGTCTAATTCCTGGTCGAACTCTTCATCCATCATATCGGCGTCCAAATTTGAAACGGACCCTATGGTCACAACGAAAAAAAGCCTTCCTGGCGAATCAGTGCATTCGCATCAGCTGGAAAGGTCGGAGCCAGAGGGCAGTCGATCCAGAAAGCTTCCTTCCATAGACTGGCTTTCGTCCATCAAATCATGGATGCTGGGGCTCGTCCCGCACAGAGGGCAATTCGGATCCGCAGCAAAGGGAATGGCCCGGAACCTGGATTCCAGCATCTCGAACTGGATCAGATGACCGGACAGAGGTTTGCCCAGTCCCAGAAGAATCTTTAATGCCTCCGCAGCCATGGCTGAACCCACCATGCCGGCCATAGCACCCAGAACCCCGGCATCGGCACAGGTGGGAACGGCATCTTCAGAAGGTGGCCCCGGAAAAAGGCAGCGATAGCAGGGTCGACCCACAATGGATTCGGAAAAACCTGGAGCAATAATGGTTCCGTGGAATCTGAGGATGCCGCCAATGAGGGATGGCACCCTGGCAAAGAAACTTGCATCGTTGGTCAGAAATTTGGCCGGAATGGAATCCGTAGTTTCGATCACCAGGTCCATACCTTTCAGAGCTTCCTGCGCATTGGAGGCCTGGAAACGTTCGGCACGCCACTCCACCTCAATGGATGGATTCAGGGCCTGAAGCTTCTTGCGAGCAACCTCCCCTTTGGCAGCACCAACATCCTGGCTGTTATAGAGAATCTGCCTCTGGAGATTCGTCACATCCAGGGAGTCATTTTCCAGGAAGCGCAATTTGCCAACGCCGGCAGCGGCCAGATATAAAAGAACCGGAGAGCCAAGCCCCCCGGCACCGATTACCAGCACACTGGCTGATTTAAGCCTTTCCTGACCGGCTCGACCAACCCCCGAAAGCAGAATGTTCCGGGAGTAACGGCTGAGTTCTCCGGAATCCAGCATTGCAGGCTGGATTATTTGCTGCGAGCTGCAGCCAATTTGGAGCTTAGATCCTGAAGCAGATCGTCGCGATCATCTGAGAGTTCAGAAAGCAGATCAGTTACTTCCTGTCCGCGATCATCACCTTTTTCTACCATTACATGCAGAGTCAGAGCGGATGCGTATCGGATAACCGGAGATTCATCCGAGCTTTTAGCTACGTTGATCAATGCAGATGCAACTGTATCTTTCTTCTCAGCGTCATCGATAGTGGCCAGAGCATAAGCCGCTTCCAGTTTAACTTCGTCTGGATTCTCAGAAGAAAGGAGACTCAGCAGTTCGGCACTGTAATCCTCGGCTCCTTTTTCAGCAGCACACCGGGCACCGGCGATTTGCTCGGAAACCATGGAAGAGTTCAGTCCGCTGGCACAGGGACGATCTCCGTCCGCAGCCCACAGGCTACCAGTGAACAGGATCATTGTAATTGCAGTTAGAATTCGAGCTGACATACCCCACAGTATCAGTGTCTGGCATTTCCAGTCAATTTGATTTACAGGCAGAATGCAATAATTACCGGTGCTACTATGGAACTTCCGCTGCATCCAGTTATTGTGCATTTCCCGGTGGCGCTGACGCTTTTTTTCCTTTTTCTCTACCCGGCACTGATTCTGTGGATCGGGCAAAAAGAAGACAGGCAGAAGACCTGGGCTGTGGTCCCGGCTCTGTCTCTGCTTCTGGTCCTTCTCTCCTATGGCGCGCTGTTTACGGGCGAGCAGGATGAGGAGCTTGTGGAAGAGGTAATTTCCCATGAAGCCCTGGAGGCCCATGAGCATGCGGCCGAGTATTTCTTCTATTTCACCTGGGTGCCCTTTCTGATCAGTCTTGCAGGGATCAAACCCTGGAAAGGACGCAAACCAGCCCGCTGGATGGCGGTGCTCGCGGGGTTCATCGGCGTGTTGATCATCATCCGCCCGGGATTGATCGCGATCCAGCCCGGCGTGTTCGTGGCCCTCGCCACCGCGTTGATGTTCGCCGGGTATAACGTGCTGACGCGCCTCGTCGCGCGCTACGACGACGGGGAAACGTCGACGGTCTACATGGCACTGATCGGGACCGCGGTGCTGTGCTGTATCGGTCCGTTTTATTGGGTGCCGCTCCCGGCGTGGGACTGGTTTTTGCTGATCTGCCTGTCGCTCAACGCGGCGTGCGGGCACTTCCTTCTGATCAAGGCGCTCGAGGCGGCGCCCGCGGCGACCCTTCAGCCTTTCAACTACACCCTTTTGGTTTTCGCCACCGTGATCGGATATTTCGTGTTCGACAACCTGCCCGACCTCTGGACCGTTACCGGTGCCGCCGTCATCGTCATCAGCGGCCTCTACACCATCTATCGCGAACGCGAGCGCAAACCGGCGGGGTGAGCGCACCTCTTCGTCATCCCCGCGAAAGCGGGGACCCAGTGTAAACGATGGCGCCGCTGGATTCCCGCTTACGCGGGAATGACGACATTCTCAAAACATCACAATCCCAGATCGGCGAGATCCTGATCGGTCACGAACACGGTCCCGGTAAAGGCGACGATGTCGGTGTCGTCGGCGGGGCGCACCACATCGACCCGGTAGACCGCTTTCCTGCGCGTGCGCGATACTTCGCGGGAACGGGCCTCAAGCACGTCGCCCTCTTTCACCCCCGACAGGTAGACGATGTGCGCGTCGATCCCGACCGACACTTTGTCGTAGGTGTTGGACGACATCCCGAACGCGGTATCCGCGAAGGCGAAGGTCACACCGCCATGCCCCCAGCCCAGAAAATTCAGGTGCTCGGCCTTCACCGTCATCCGCAGATCAAGAAGTCCCGGCTGGGCATCCAGTACTTCGACCCCCATTTTCTGGGCGCAGTTATCGCGCGCGATCATCTTCTCGACCCACGCGCGTTTGTTGTTGTCGGCGTGCACGCCCGTCAGGCCGCGATCATCGGCTGGCCGAAGCCGAGCTCACGCC
>JBHIXQ010000271.1:0-4448 GCA_041984705.1 Leptonemataceae bacterium
CTGCGGCGGAAGCCATAGAAATGTAGCATAGTTGCAGCCAGAAGCGCAAGCAGGAAACCTATATAAAAGAAGGAAAGATCAAACCCACCGTCCACCCGGTAATTCACAACAGGAAGATAGAATAGAATCAAAATCGAAAGAAAAAACCCGGGCCACAGGGAACGGACTATATTATGCGGGTCGAACATTCCGGCTGCATTCGGAGAATGCTCATGATGCCATAGCCCGGGCACCAGAAGAAACCATAGAAAGTACCAGGGTTGCCAGCTACCCCGGTAAAGAAAGTAGCCTATCAGGAGATATAGAAACAGCGTCCGGAAAGGATGATGGAATTGTCTGGAATGAGCCGTTTGTGAAGCGGACCGCGAATCCTCCCCTGGATCACTCTCTGAATCCGGATGCCTACTTCCCTGATCTTTGCCTATGCCATCGGTTTTTTTCTTATCGCCACAATGGCATCTCCACTTTTCGGAGCTCGCGCTGCCCGAACGACCCGCAATGAACAATAGGCCTAACACAGCCCAGACCGGAAGCCATAGCATGCGAACCAGTCGGATGGCCTGATCCGAGCTCAATCTACCTTCCTGACTGAGCCATACTGCATCAGGCCTGTAAGAAAGGAAATAATCCGAGTAGATCTTTGCAGTATAAAAAAAGCATTCCAGTTCCAGCGAGCTGCCTTCTGAAGTGCTGAACTGCTTTAGATCCTGCCAGCTGCTAAGGTGAAAAAGATCAAATAGAGTGAATGGCACCAGCAGAGCCAGCACCAGAAGAATACCAGTCATTACCGGCAAGAACCATGAAATCCAGGCAGAGGCCATGAACCGGATTCTGGACCACCCAGGAAAAGACCGTGCGATTAGCGGGGCTGGCACCAATGCAAGCCCCACCAGGAGCGCCTCTGGCTTCATGGAGCAGGCCAGGGCCCAGACCAAACCTGCGAATATGCGGGAAATCGCCGAGCCGCGGATCCATTTCACTGCCAGCAGGCAAAGCAGGATGGCCGTTACATCGGAATGCCCGGAGTAAAATACAATCATCCAGAATGGATGCACAAAGAAAGTGATTAATAATCCCCTGGAAAACCCGGGTCGCTGGTTCACCGGGCTGGAACCAAGGGCTACTAATGACCGGAAACGGGAAGAAGAACCCGATGCAGCTGACGAAGACGAAGACGAAGACGAAGATGAAGATGAGGATGAGGAGGAGGAGGAGGAGGACGGAGATGTTGCGGAGGAAATGAGGAGATAGGCCATCATCAAAAGGGAGCTGAGGACAAACAGGGTGCGATAGCCAGGGCCCAGAGCCCCCAAAAAAGCCAATAGCTGAGTTCCTGGAAAATATATGGTGGCCAGATGGGAATGATTGGGCATCTGTTCCGGGCCGTCTTGATCAATTAAATAATACTGTAAATCTGTGTGAATAAGGGCTCTATCGCAGGCAGCCCCCAATTCGTTCGGGCTCATGCAGTAAAGAGGCAGCCCGCGAAGGATATAGTTGCCGTCAAGTTCATGCCGAAGAGCATCATCCGAGTAGAAGGAGCTACCGGACCACAGAGCGGCCATCAGGCATAAAAAACCGGAGACCAGAATGAGATATCGTTTGCGACTTACAGAAAGAACAATACGGGCCACTGCAGGAGAAAGCAGCCCCAGAAAGAAAAGCAGAATCAGGATGCCATGACCGCTCCAGCGATAGAGCCACGGGGCGTCCGGCGCCAGATCGGAGCGGTACAGAAAATCACATAGAATCAATAAGCCCGCCGATGCAGCGGGCATTATCAGAGCGGCGAATCTAGCCGGCCAGGGCGCCCTGAATTTCGTCCAGAGCCTGCTTTGCCAGTTCATCGTTGGGAGCCTTACCATGCCATCCCGGTTCGTTTTCCATAAAACTTACGCCTTTTCCCAGAATGGTATCGAATACAATCATCTGAGGACCTTCGTTGTATTTCAAGCTATCCTCAAAGGCACCTCGAATGGCTTTAATATCATGACCGTTTTCCCGACGGGTCTTCCAGCCAAAGGCAGCAAATTTCTTTTCCAGATCTCCCAGATCAAGTACGTCTTTCGTGTATCCATCAATCTGAATTCCATTGTTATCCAGAAATGCGATGACCGGAGCTTTATGATGCACGGCTGCCTGAGCAGCTTCCCAGGTCATTCCTTCGCCGCATTCGCCATCGGACATGGCTACAAATACTCGGTAATCCTTGTTTTGCTGCCTGGCGCCCAGAGAGAGACCCACTGCGTTGGAAAGCCCCTGCCCCAGGGATCCGCTGGAATTTTCTACAGATGGCAGGTATCGCGTACTGGGATGCCCTTGGAGACGAGATCCCAGTTGTCTGAATTCCAGTAATTCTTCCACCGGAAAGTAACCGGAAAGTGCCATGGATGCATATCTTACAGCAGAAACGTGGCCGTTGGAGATAAGCAATCGATCACGCCCATCCCAGTCAGGCTCCTGCGGTCGATGCTTGAGTATATCGAAGAACAGTACGGCGTAGATATCGGCCAGTCCCAGAGGACCGCCCGGATGTCCACATCCAGCTGCATGCACCATGCGAATCACCTCGCGGCGAATATCGTTGGCTCTAGATTGAATTTCAGAATCGGTTAACTTACTGGCCATTGAATTTCTCTAATATATTTTTTGCAGTATGCCTGAATCACAGGCTCCTTATATATTTGCTTCGAATCGCTTCTTGCAAAGCTCCCGCGGCTATAAAATCAGGGCGCCTTTATGATACCAGGGCATCTTTCGGGTCTCCACGGAAGCAACGCCTCTCCGCTAATTGCAGTATACGAATCCTTACCCGGTAACGTCTTTTCAGATTGCTCTAGCTACCTGCCTCGAACATAAACAGCCCCGAAACATATACGATCAAATAAAGCGGAATAAAAACATAATGAAGAGCAATGTGAACTTTTCTTTTGCGCATCGCTCCTGTGGCAGCCATGGCCAGCATCAAAAGGGCAGCTACTACAGCGATTACCCGGTGCGTGAGAATCCAGTGGGACGCCACCGTCGGATGAAAACCGGCATTTTTCATATCGCCGCCTGCAAATGCATGCACAGCCACCACCAGGAGAACGGCGGTCACCAGGTTTGCAAGGACACCGAGCCCCATCCAGATTCGATGCACATTCATCTGCTTACGCTTCCAGTAGCCGGTAGCGAAAAAAAGGACTGACAGAGTCATTCCCGCGTTTACCAGATAATATACCATGCCTGCAGCTACCAGATCTATAGAAGAGCTTGTGAGGAAAACCTTTTTCCCGAGCTCTGCGTTGCTGCTTCTACTACTCACTGGATGCCTGGGCAGCCCTTATCGCTCCTATTCGGATCTATTCAGCCGACATCCGGCCAATCGAGTAGAAAATTGGCAGGCCAGTCTTCAGGCCCGCACCCAGCAGAATGAAATTCCCCGCGACTTCATTCAGCCTGCCACAGAGTTGCCGCTTCAGTATGGCATCGATATGAATGCCCTGGATGAATTTGACCCTCCCCGGCCAGCCTATCCAGAGAAGCAGGAGCTGGAAGAAATGCATGACCAGCTCAAACTGGTGCTCAGAAGCCAGCCTGAATTGAAACAATTTCTCATCAAGAGAGTGGCCGGAATCTATTTAGTGCATGACCTGGGAAGTAGCGGACTCACCGGTTTTATCTACGACTCCTCCGGCGATGCAGTGGCTGGATTCATTTTGCTGGATCTGGATAGGATTCAGATGAGCGCAGAGGATATGATCAATCTGCGAGAGAAAAGCATTATTCAGAATGCAAATGAGCTGCCTGCTTTCTGGGGCTATCGCCTGAGTTGCGGAGGGCTCCGCTGCCCGGGCACCGTTTCCGCTGCCATCTATCTGCTTTTCCATGAATCGGCGCATATCGCAACGGAGGTATATGGCCTTCTGCCCAGCCTTCGAACAACACCGGAGGATTATCGCGCATCGCGCCGCGAACTTCCATCCCCATTCAATCGATTCTGGCAGGATCCCTGGAATAGCAAAATCCAGTATCCGTTCGCGGGTAAGCTTCGATTCTATTCAAGCAATCCAGAACTATCCAGGGAGCAGCATTCCAGAGGTGTAGACCGAGCTATGCAGGATGGCTTTCCCGGACTCTATGCAACAGTAGATGCATGGGAACATGCAGCGGAAGTAGTGGCCTATTCCATGCTCCGACGCCAGCTGGAATTCAGACGGGACGCAGACAGTCGAAGGGTACTTGACCTGAACTCGGTTCCCGGATACGAAAAGTTTATTCAAAGCTTAAAAGAAAAGATGCGAAAGGATCCGGGCCTTCATCCTGACCCCGGCGAGGCATCGAATTAAACTTGAAGCCCATCCGGCTGACCTGGATGGGTAATTGTGGAAAGGTCTCATGAATGCGCAGGGCACAATAATGAATAAGAAAATAGGGCCAATATCGCACAGTGCGAACCAGACCTT
>JBHIXQ010000272.1:0-4420 GCA_041984705.1 Leptonemataceae bacterium
AGAATATCGCGAACTGCTGTTTGCGATGGAGAAACAAAGAACTGAACCGGATGATGGACTGGAACGTGCTCGTTTTCATCGTGACCGCAGGGTTGAAGCGTTCTTTCGATTGGACGCACCGGGATTCAAGCAAGGCTGTCTTGATGAAGACCACTTTAGATCACAACATCTTGCCGGATTTCGCAAAGTGTACCGGCCTTCATCTGGAGTGATCAGGAATGTAGGCTACTACGAAGGAATACGGTATGGCACCCGTCTGTGGTGCACTAAAATGCTTATTTATCTGCAATCTACTTCCGCCAATCCCGCTCCTTTGCCCTGGACTGTGGAGAAGCTTATTGCCTCGAATTCCTGGAGGGAGAGCCCTGCGACTCATGTGTTGGGAGTAGAGCGTTTGATGCTTACCATTATCGCAAATCGACCTGATCTCTTTTGCAATGAGATCTCTGCAGATCTAAATGGAAGTAATTCTAGTGGCCGGAGAGAGATCTTTCTGTCAAAAGAGGTCACAGGAATATTGTTTCGATATTTTCGCAGGCTTGACTACTGGCTGGACGAAGAATTCAGGATAATCCTGGATCAGCAGGAAGTAAAGGTGACTGCAGAAGTACCCTCCTGCCTGCTGGTCAGTCTCGATGGTGAATGTAAGCAAGAATGAATTTGCTTTATCAATCGAGCGGCCCTCTGGATACCTTTTGCCATTCCAGGCTCCCATCTGCTCCGGCGCCTTTTTACTTTCCCGGCACTAAATCACATTCAGTGCGGGATGGATGCGATAATGCACCATTTCTTCGGTGGGCGTCTTTTCCAGGCCATTATTCAGCGATAGAGGCCGTAGAACCTTCCTGGCTGTCTCTGCAGAGGCTTCCCCGGAAATCCTGCGCCAGCAAACATCCAGGTATTCCTTTCCTCTTTCGGTGGATCTTTCGATGAGCTCCGGTACCGGACCTCCATAATCCTGACCTGTAACCGGATGCGGAGTGGGTTCCAGGCTGGAGAATTGCAGAAGGTTCGTGGCCCGGTGATTTCGCACGTATCCCAGATAGGCTATGTGGCTGATCTTGCCCTGCATTTTGCGGTTCAATGAGTTCAGCCCTGCCACCAGCGGCCGGTTATGAAACAATCCAATCATGGTTCTGGATCGTCGAAAGGATCGCTCGGTAATCCAGTGGATGTCTTTTTGATCTGGCATGTTTTCCAGTTTTACACTGTTTGCATTGGACATGCCTTTGCTAAAGAACTGCAGCAGATTGTCTCGATGCTTGCCCGGGTTGATTCGATCGAGCAACTGAAAATCTTGAAGAGACTGATTGCGTAGGTTCAAGATATGAAAATCCAGAAGAGTCTCGAAGAGTCTGTGCCTTCCTTCGGCGGTACTTCTTTCTCTTGGATCTGGATCGTAGTAATTACCGCTCACCGAATATACGTACGGATGAAAAACTATATCTGCTGCTACATGTGTGAGATACCCGCACAGAAATGCAAACATTGGCTCCAAAGAGTCCGGATTCTTTTCTTTGATTTCAACGCATCGCTCCAGCATCCATAGAACATGCATGGAGTTATCGTTTCCGTACCTTCCATGAATGATCTCACCCAGTTCCAGGTTATGTTTCTTTTCCAGGGGAAGTCGGATGTCGTAGTAGTACAGATCCGGTGACATGGAGCCGAAGCTGTAGGCCCGGTCCTGTCTTTTAAGCAATCCCTGGATGGGTTCGGGCATGCGCTCCCGAATCTTCTCGGCCACATGGATATGCGTGATTTCTTTTGGCACAACTTGAATTTGATTCCAGGTCGCAATTTCGGCAAGCACTTTCAGTGCTCTATCCAGGTCTATGGGTTTGCTTCCGGCCGGGATATTCCACAGCTCAAATGTGGTGCAGCGATGAATCCAGCAATGGACGTTAAAATCGGTGCTGTATTTCTATTTCTCCCTGTCGCGCCAATTAGTTTCGGGTCGGACTACTGTGCATGTGTCCCACCGGATAGTCCTGTAACCTGCTATCAGCTAAATTTGCTATTCAGCGGAGTTTGTGAGATCCCGAACCACATGAAGTCTCTGTTCGCTAATCTGAATTGTCGCCTGAGTGGCTGGAGGAAAGGGAAATCGACGTTCCTCATGAGCATCCACCGTGAATTCTCCATCCATTTCGGAGATTACTTTTAACTGCTGAGTTTCAAGACTTCGGTATCTGTAGCGATACTTGCGCCCGGCACGATACCCGGGCTCACGGGCCACAATTCTAAACAGGTTTTCTTCCCGACCGAAGGTGGCATGAGACGTTCTCTGGATGGATGGTGGTAAACAGTTTCTGAACCAGCCGGTGGAGCCTGCACCGGTGGCAATCAACAGACCGGAACTCTTCTGTTCTTCCGGTGGCTCGCCATCTACGGATAGAACATAGCGGCTCATTGCATCCGGAAATGCATTTCGAATGCTTATTTCGCTGATGCACGGCCCCGTGCGAATGATCCTTCCGTCGGGGTATTGCAATTCTGCCTCAACCATGGTCCAGGCTTCTTTTCGGCTGATCTCAGGATGCAGAGCGGCCTCATTGGACTTACGTCGATTTAACTTCTTTAAGAACGAGTCTGTGTCGAAATAGAGCAGGGATCCGGTGGATGTTTGCGGATCCGAATTTATTGCCAGAATGGGTTCATTGCCTGCAAACCGGGCGCAGTAAACAAAATGATTATCTCCGCCCAGGCTTACAAGAATCTGTCCCGGTCGTGGCTCAAAGGCTACCAGGTCTTCTCGAAAGATAAAGTCTGCCTCCGGAAGCCGATTGCGAAGAGTCTCCAGGTTTTCCAGCTGTCTTTCATGAGATGTGAAAACCTTTTCGAAGGCATTGTTCTGAAGTTCATAGATTCGTTTGAGAAAGTCCTGGTCGCCGTATCGCTCCAGGTCCCTCTGCCACTTGGTTCTCTTTGCGCAAACTACAAACATTGCCAGTCTATGAAGATACTGCCTTTGCTCTAGGAAACAGGCTTTCGACCGGAATATAGAATGCTGGCCCCGAACATGTAGCGCTCGAACTGAACATTTTCAAAACCTGCATCACTCATCCAGTCAGTGAACTCTATAGCTCCGGGAAAGGCTCGTGCAGAAGTGGGCAGATATTCATACATTTCATGTTTCTTGCCCTGAGCAATTCGACCCAGTACAGGAATGATTCTTTCCATATAGAAACGGGCCAGAGGCTCAATCCAGGCCGGCGAAAAGTCTCCCACTTCCAGAATTACCAGCATTCCGCCGGCTCTCAAAGCCTGAAAAGCCTGCTCCAGGCCGGCCCGGGGATCGGTCAGATTTCGAATTCCATATCCAATGCTTACAATATCGAAAAGTCCATAATAGGCTTCCGGCAGATTCATGGCATCGCCTTGAACTATGTTCAGGTTGGTCATACTTTCCGGTCTCTTTGCATTTAGCACACCCAGCATCTGCGCACTAAAATCCAGAGCCAGGACCCGACGGTCCGGCTCATTTCGAGCAAATCCCAGTGCAAGATCTCCGGAACCGGAGCATAGATCCAGAGCCTGGATTCGGGATGGCATTGTTCCTGTCTGGATTCCATCCACCGCTTTGCGGATGGTCCTTTTCTTCCAGAGACGGTGCATTCCACCGGTAAAAAGGTCATTAAATCGGTCATAGGAGGCTGCGATTTCATCGAAGTTCTTCTGAAGATAGGTGGCCTTTTCCTCTTGATCCGGTAGAGTGTAGCCTGTATTCTTTTTCATTGTTGCCTTCTGCATTGGAGCCTCTGAAGTAGGATCGGGGAGCCCACTGGCGGGTAAAGTGTTTTCCATGTCGAACCCAACCGAGACAAATCCATCCAGACCGGATGTTGCCGATCTGCAGGAGTCCACAGAGTTTGTGCAGGCTCTGGAGGCCCGCGGTGACTTTAAATACAAGGGAATATTTGCTCTATTCAATACAATCCTGGACTGGACCAACCGATTCGATGTGAACCGGATTCTTCCCGGTATCGACCAGCTTCGCAAGGATGTTACCCTTCCGGATGATAAGTTTCAGGAATTTCTAAAGGAGCTTCTGGGTAAAGGTAGCTCCAAACTGGTATGCGTTTATTGTTTTCCCGCCCTGGACTTTGTTTCTGGCAGCCGACCGGGACTTTCTCAACTGGTGGTCTTTTGCAGGCCCAACAAGAAGGATCATAACTCGGCCAAGCGCTATGTAGATTTCTACCAGGATAAAACCATCCAGGCTGTAAGTCGCTGGATCGACTCCAGGGATGCCTCCTGGGACGATGAGAGATTCCAGTTTGTGGAAACCAGGGCCGATCAGGGCCATCTGAACGATACCCATGCAGGCTCTGAAATCGCTCGATATCTTCTGATTCCATTCGATAAGACAGCGGATGAGAAGAAATTAACCTACAATCGTTTTGCACGGCCAGTGATT
>JBHIXQ010000273.1:0-4049 GCA_041984705.1 Leptonemataceae bacterium
CTCGAAGCTGAGGGGTACGCTGAGCCAGTTCGGCAGACAATGCCTTGTTTCCCTGTTCAAATCCAAGACTCATCTTCATTTTGATAAAGTGGGCTTCTCCCTGGTCGGCAGTGTTTACGCGAAATTCTTCAGTAAAGTTGAAGTTTTCCAGGGGAGGAGGTGGTTTTACCACAGCGATGGAAGATACTTCCTTGAATTGCTCGGAGGCAGCTTCCTTTCCCACGAAATAGGCGATAAAAGCCATAAGAAGCATCCCTGCCACTGCAATAGCAACATAGATCAGTATCTTTACGATCCTGTTTAAGCCAGAGGCTGCCTGTGGCTGATACTCACCACCTTCCTCTTCGCCTTCTTCTAACAGCTCATCATCTGCCATGAAAAACTCCTACTAATTCAGATCGGAACAATCCATAGAATTGTTGCCATTTTTTTTATGTCCCGGTGGCAACAGTAGCCCCGGCGGATTCCGATTGAATCAGCTTACGACCGTTACGGCCGGGCTTTTCCGATCCCTTCCGGCACTACTGCTCCGGTCCTGTGTACTCCTCATCGGGCAGGCGGGTTTCTGGCATTCGGTAATTGGACTCCCCGGACTCTCTATTGGCACTTTCGTATGGTAGAATAACAATATCAATCCTGCGATTATGGGCCGCTGCTTCCGGCGTGCCCCGGTCCCCTTCCAGCGCCAGCGGTCGGTAGGATCCGTAGCTGATCACCTGCATCAAGGCCGGAGGCACACCCTGGGCCTGGAGAAAGGTGGCTGAATTAATGGAGCGGGCCCCGGCAAGATCCCAAGCGTTTGCATAGGTTCTTTCTCTTCTGGGGCTATCTTCGTCAGGACTGAGTCGAGCTTCTTCGCCGGCCGCTGCATGCCCCTCAATGCGTGCGAATCGATCCACAGTCTTAAGAAGAGAGGCAGCTTTAATGAGGGCTTTTTCCAGTTCCGGTGTTCTCTGTGCGCTTCCTTCTTCGAAATAGTCAGCGCCCAGCAGAGAAATGACCAGTCCTCGTTCATCTTCGGTAATGCGAACCTTTTTGGCCTGAATCTCTGGTTTGAATATGGTCTGGGCCTGGGTTCTACTTCGAGCAAGGGACTTTCCTTTGGTCTGGGAAGGCAGGCTTTCCAGATTCATACCCATCTCTTCCAGTCGGCCTTTGGACAGAGTCTGACCGCCTTCAAAGAAACCCATGCTGTTGGAAAAAGCGGAAAGGATTAGCTGAATTTCCTGGGGAGTGGCCTTCCCGGTGGCAAAAAGCATTACGAAGAAGCACAGGAGCAGAGTCACCATATCTCCATATGTGGTCATCCATGCCGGGGAGCCTTCTTCGCAGGGAGGACAATTATCTTTCTTCGCCATAGTTTTGCCTTATGTTCGGGCCATCGCAGGCCAGAAGCCCGTTTTAAATGGACCGCCTATAGCAGAGCGAAAGCAGGTCCATCTGGGTCCTTTTGGATCGATTCTGGTCCAATGCCAGCGCCCATGCTGCACGCTGGCTCTTATGCTCCAGCGGTGCTTTCATCCAGGGCCGCTCGTTCAGCGGGTGGAAGGAAGGAGCTGAGCTTATCTTTTACAATCCTGGGGTTATCTCCGGACTGAATGCTCAAAATACCTTCAATCATGATTGCCTTGATCATCATTTCGTCTGCATCTCGCAGAGCCAGTTTTCTACTCATGGGAATGGCCACCAGGTTCGCAGCCAGTGATCCGTACAGGGTAGTAATCAAGGCCGCCGCCATACCAGCACCAATGGCAGACGGATCCCCGGCCCCCAGGTTTTTCAACATCTGCACCAGACCAATCAAGGTTCCAATCATACCAAAAGCTGGCAGAAAGAATCCCAGGTCATTCCAGAGTTTAATCCCTTCCTGGTGGCGATTATGGATATTCTGCATATCGGTATCCAGAATATTGCGCACCAGTTCCGGATCCGTTCCATCCACCACCAGCTGAATCCCTTTTCGCAGAAAAGGCTCTTCCAGACTTACCAGGTCATCTTCCAGAGAAAGCAGACCTTCCCGACGAGCCCGTTCAGAAAAGCTCACCAGAGTAAGGATAAGCTGACCTACATCGGTCTGACGGGGAAAAATAGCAAATCGAGTGAACTTGGTGAAGTTGAGCAGACGGGACAGCGGACTGGCTACAACCGAAGCCGAAAGACCACCACCAATAGTCATAAAGACAGCAGGAAGGTCAAATATGTCCAGAGGAGAAAGGCCGGCCACCAGAGTTCCAAAAAGAACCAGACCGAAACCAATAACTAGACCACCAATCGTTGCTAAATCCATCTGCTACCCTGCTTATGAACCTGTATCGGCCCTCCCGTACAGCGCTTTTTCAAAAATTTTTCTCTCAAAGTCCGCAATTTTCTCCGCGATTTCTTCCGGGCTCTCGCGTACAATATATTTTCTCTCATTTGTAAGAGTAATTACAGTATCCGGATGGGATTCCACGGTCTCGATAATTCGGTGATTTATGTAGAGTTCGGTCTTATTCAACCGGTGAACACATATCATAGATAGGTCCGAGAAGCATCGCGTACGTTGAATTGGCAACATCCTTTTCAAGGCACCGGGAAACACTCGACAGAGAAAAGCACGGCCGGATCTCTGATGCCAATGGTTTCTTCTGCCCTGAAGCGCTACGGCCAGCCCCTGTACATAGTTCTTATCTTTCTGCTGGTAATGCTCCTGGCAGGAGTGGCCACCGGGCTCCTGAATCAGCTCTCGGAATTTTTGATCTCCATTCCACCTCTGAAAGCCTTGGAAGTTCCTCCAGGGTCCGGCTTCAAGTTGCTGCTGGCCATTCCCTTCATTGTTGCCACAGTGGCGGTCTTTATCTATCCAGGGCGGCAGAACGGCGGACTTTCCTGGAAAGCCGGCCCCGATTTAGATAAAGCAGATTCAGACTCCAGAATTCTAATTCTTGCAGCGGTCTTTTTTTTGATTCCCGTTGGATCCCAGGGAGCCGCGGCCATTCTGGAAGCCTTATCCTTTCGGCTGTATCCCAACTATGAACTCTATGATGCATTGATGAGTATGTTCTCCCCCACCGGTCACTGGCTGGATATTGCAGGAGCCATCATTACCGTAGGCCTGATTGGCCCTTTTTGTGAGGAAACGGTATTTCGGGGCTTCATGCTCCGAGGGATGCTCAAGAATGGAATGAACCTGCATATTGCGGTGGCGCTTCAGGGATTTCTATTTGGCCTGGTCCATGGAAATCCCTACCAATTTAGCTATGCATGGCCACTGGGCATCCTTCTGGGATATATGGCCGTGTATTGTCGATTCGGATGGATGACAATCTGGGTCCATAGCGTCACGAACCTATTCGCTGTGGCGGCTATGTACGGCTATGTTCCTGGACTGCCGGAGGCCGTCGAGCCAGGAGAATTTCTGCCGGCATGGTTCATATTGGGCGGATGTACCATGCTTGCAGGTGGAATCTATCTCTACTTTCGCAACATGCCTTCCTTGATTCTAAATACAGAAAAGATTTCTGCTGCCCTCGGCGGCGCAAAGACCGTAGATCATGCCGGGCAGGATCTTTTGCCCCAATTGAATACCGGAACATCGCTTTCGCAACAGAATCCTGTTTCAAGCGAATCAGCCGCAGTCGAGGAAAGCACCCAATTCGGGTCCGAAAATCTTGAATGGGGCCCTCAGCATCGAATACAGGATGCCAGCGATTTTAATGCCGGGGACCACTCTGATTCCCGGCGCAATTCAGGGTCCGATTCAGAAGAACTTCACAGGAGTGAGCCAGATTGATATTCTCCAGCGGAATATTCGTCTTTTTCTTTGCTCTGGTATTTCTCATCCAGTGGTACGTCATCGCGCGCATTCCCGGAGAATCCAGACGCAAGCTGGTGCTTTTTTCTTTTCTTCTGCTGGCATCCTACATGTTTTACATGTCCTGGGACTGGCGCTTTGGACTGCTCATTCTATTTTCTACATTTGTAGATTACTGGGCCGGAATCTACATTGCAAGACAACAAAGCTTCGCGGAAGCACTGGGCGAAGAGGAAGCCGCCCCTTTTTTGCGAAA
>JBHIXQ010000273.1:4152-4402 GCA_041984705.1 Leptonemataceae bacterium
GTAGATTCCTTTCATGCGCTCATGTCTGCGGTGGACCCGAACTTTGGACCGCCAGAGCAACATCAGCTTCTATTTCGCATTATTCTGCCGGTGGGAATTAGCTTTTTCACTTTTCAGTCTATGAGCTACACCATCGATGTGTTTCGCAAGGTCATACCAGTAGAAAGATCTTTTTTGCGATTCGCATTATTCGTTTCCTTTTTTCCACAGCTTGTAGCCGGTCCCATTGTAACAGCTCGTGAATTCCTTC
>JBHIXQ010000274.1:0-248 GCA_041984705.1 Leptonemataceae bacterium
TTCCATTCCCCGGTAAATCGATCCAGACCGGCTCCAGGAAGGAAGCGATGTCTTTTCTGAAGTACCTCCGGGTTGCGATAGGCGCTCACTGCATTCGAGTTTTCAGATTCTGTACCCAGTTGCGCTTTGGTACGAATTACGTAGAAGAATAAGTCCCCGGAATCACCAGGCACCTTCTCGCTATAGCTCGTGGTTCCTCCGGGCACCGAAGCTACGAATTCGTAGTCGGAGCTGCTCACCATGGAATC
>JBHIXQ010000274.1:258-4382 GCA_041984705.1 Leptonemataceae bacterium
AAAACCTTTTCCCCTGGTTTGTGCTCGAAATACATAATATTCCGCTGCGCCCTCTACAGCGTCCCATTTGATCTGTACATTTTCACCTTTGAGTTCCGATTTTACGTTCTTCGGCGGAGGGAGTATTAGACCCGCTCGTTTCGCATTAGGATTGGCCCGTCCCAGAGCGGGGCTACTGTAAGCGCTACTGCCAGCATCGTTCACAGCGACTACTACATAAGCGAACCATCGCCCGGAACTAACATTTCCGTCCCGGTCCGTGAAGCTAGTTCCGGTGACTTTTCTGGGACCTTCCCATACACGACGACCATAGTCATAACGAAAAATTCCATAAGCTGTGGCGCCTGGAACCTGCTGCCACTCCACCTCGATTCGATCATTGTAGATTCCTTTAGAAGCATCGATGGAAGATGGTTTTTCAGGCTTTGTGGTTCGACCTGGAAGATTAACCTGCACAGGATCAGACCATTCGCCGGCACCTTTGCTGTTTATGGCACGCACTGCATAAGCTGTTACGTTGTTGGCTCCCGGGTTTCCATCGTTGTAGGCCGGACGAGACGATGTTCCAATCACCGACCAGGAATCTGTACTTGCATTGTATCGGGCAATCTGATAGCTCGAAGCACCAGAAACAGCATTCCAGTTCAAAGCTACGCTCACTCCCGCTACTGCGCGAAGACTGGCCCGCACCCCGCTTACCTGCTGAGGAGTGGTTCCGCCCCCCTGCTGCGCATATCCCTCCACTATAGTGGAACTCTGAGGATCGGAATAGTTGTCCTCGGATGCAACTGCCACCACCAGATATTTATAAGCTACGTTGGCCTGCACGGTTCGGTCTGCATGCACTGTTTCTTCCGCATAGGCAATCTGCTCGAATCCGGTTCCTCCTGGATCTGCGCGAAAAACAATATAAACCACAGCGCCATCCACTTCTGACCAGCTAATTTCCACTCGATCGCTATAGGTTCCTCTGCTGGCAGTAACGTTGGCAGGAGGGTTGATTTTTTCCGATTGTTCGGGACCAGGACCTGGGCCAGGGGAAGGATTGGGATTGGACTCCTGGATGTCATACATTACCAGAATGTATGGATTCAGTTGTCTCCACATAGAATAGGAGATCCAGCCATAACCTCGCTCACCCCAGGAAGTGCCCCAGGAATTGATCAGCTTGAAAGCCCCTACATCTCCGTTCGGGGAACGTTTGCTATCATCGTAACCAACCAGAGTCATGGCATGGCCGCCATAGTTCTGACCGGCCCTGCGGTCATAGACCTGACCGGACCTCAAATTATAGAATGCATCATCTACGGGAATACCAAAGACTACAGGATTCCCGTTGGCCAGTTCCGCTTTTACTGCATCTAGATTGTGTCCTGGAATTCGCTTGAATGAGCGTGCTTTATAGTTACTGGCCTGCTGACGTGCGCCAGAGTTGGGTTGCCTGCGAAAGTCGCTGGGAGTGTATGGCATGGCCGCCCAGGGAGCAATACCCTGTTGCACAGCCAGTTGCATGGCATCGTCAATTACCGATCCATCATCGCGCCCACCGTTGATTTGATTGTAAACGTATGCTGGAGAAAAAACCTTCTGACCGGATCCGCCGCTAACCGGAGAATCGTACTGCCAGTTATGCTCGATTCTCTCCTGGTAACTCTTTGCGGCGTAAGCTACAGCCCATGCCACGCAGCTTCCCTGAGATCCCTGATTTCCCACAGGGGGCATGCGGGAACTCAGGTCTACACTGGAAGGCAATCCTCGATGACGAATCTGAGTAGAAGGAGCCAGCTCGATGGATCGCATGGCAGCAGGCGAAGAAGGCTTGTAGCCACAATTCATTTGCTGGCCATCACAACCTCTGGGGCGAACCGATGATGGATCAAAATCCCCTTCAGCAGGCAGGCCCGTTGCCACGATGAAAAGTGCTATCGAGACAATGGAAAGCCAACGTCTTCTTTTGATAGCCGCACCAGTGTTTTGCGACCCAGAACCCTGGATCGAAGATTTCCTAGTTTGCTTCATGTTCCACTCCGTTCCCGCAAGGGATATTGCTGTATCAGACGACAGTAATAGAGTGGATGTTTCCTATTGTGCAACCGTTTTACGGAAGTTTGCGTATTTCTGCAGCCTGGGCTGCATCGTACGGATGGAAAGAGAATGCCTCCGGTGAAGAAAGCACCGGAATTACGTATACTTTGTTATCTACCGTGCGTTCGGTCAATCTCAGAAAGATGAGCCATTCTCCCGGTCCAGGCGCTTCTCGTAGTCCGGACTCATAGGAGTTAGGAGTGACCAGAAAATTCAGAGTCTTTAATCGACGGGCATTGAAACTTTCCGGCGCCTTGAGTACATCACGTACTATGATACTAAGTTGTACCGCGCTGATGACACTGTTCAGGGAGGTCTGTTGTTGCGCAGTCACTACCGCATGAATCACTACATCGCTATTGCGCGCTCTTTCCACCGGAGACTGCATGGGCGGAAGAGCCCACAATGCGCTGGAAGCAAGAACCAGTAGAAGCCAGTATGGTTTGCTCCAGATTGATTTCATTTCTTTTCGTTATCCGTGGTCTGGAAAACGTAATCGCTGAACTGCTTCAGCAACTCCTGAGAGCCGGTAAATAAAACTTCTATCTGGTCTTTCTCCAGATCATAAAGCACCGGCGTTTTGAGAGAACTGGCAAATGCTTCTTTGGAAAGGGAGCCTGCCTGATCCTTGAGAAAGGAATACCAGGTAGCCAGCACAATCTTGAGCTGGGCCAGATCCTTGATAGGCATGGAGATCAATTTTTCGTTTTCCATTGGGAAGTGCTTATCACGGTGAAGGTGATTTACAAGCGAAAATTAATGGCTCCGGCTAAAATGCATGAGTCCAGACGGTCCATTGTTTGCACCTTCGGCAAACTAGAATCTAAATCCGAAAGAAACAAACAGGCCCATGCTTCCGAACGTTACGCGAGTTTTCTCGCGAATGGCGGAATTTGTAAAAACATTGGTGCTTGCCTCTGCCAGCCTCTGGTTGATGGTGGCCAGGTCCGCAATATCTGGCAATAGTGCAATGCTTCCGTCGCCCAGGGTATAATAGTCCGCCCCGGAATCCCTCAACTCGCCACGAAAGTCGCCCAGAAGGGCATAGTCCCAGCGCAGGCCCATGCGAAACACCGAGTATTTGTAGGGACGACTCAGTGCCACTTCCAGTCGAGCCATGGTGCCGCTTCTGGCACGATGGGTGGCCGAATAATCCCTGAGCTCGAATCCTGTGCGCTGCACTCCGCGAATCCGCCACGTTGCCGACGGTATCAGTCCGAATCCACCGCCTGCTTCCCAGCGCCAGCCTCGCAGGAAGCGGCTCATGGGGCGCACATAATGATATCCAAATAGAAAGTAGGTCAGGCTGAAATCCATACTGGAGACCAGAAAGCGGCCGGAGCTTTCCAGATGCTGCACCGAAAAGGAAGGCATGGAATAGGAACCGATGGTGATGCCAGTATAATGTTCGGGCCCGATAAAATCATTGAACCGAAAAAAGAACTCCGTCTGATACATTCGCTCAATGGGCTCCGCTTCGCTGTACCGGACTGGCTCAATAAAAATAGAAGTGCGAAATTTCTCAATGCCTCGGCTGAACGAATCCTCGAATCGCTGATGCGCCGAAAACTGGAGTCCCAGCTCAAAGCTCTGTGCAGAAATAGTGGCGGGCCATGCCAGAAAGCAAAGGATATAGACAGCAAACCCACGCAACGCTGTGCTGGCAGGAAGCATTATGTTTATGGATTTTCTAAGCGTTCTTGCGGGCAATATTTCACTGATTCTGGCGGGCATGTTGGCTCTGGCCGGCATTGTGCTAACCATATATCTAAAATTGCCGCAACTAAGATACCCATTTTTGAGCCTGAAACTCATCCTGGGGACTCTGGACTGGTCCGGCTCCAGAGGAAAGATTACTCCCGGGCGGTCCTTTGCTTCCAGTTCCCTGAGCGCCATGGTTCCCGGAGCCTTCCTGGGCACCATGCTGGCTGTGCTCATCGCAGGACCTGGCATTATATTCTGGATCTGGATCGTTTCTTTCTTCCTTTCACCATTACATTTTGTATTATCCACCGCCGCTCATCGCAGCCGCAAACGAA
>JBHIXQ010000275.1:0-4379 GCA_041984705.1 Leptonemataceae bacterium
TCCCTGAAGCAAGAACAAGAATAGAAGAATTGGAGTTACCAGAAGGTAGGTGATGAAATTTGGGATGGATTGCAGTAAACCCTTGGACGCTTCCTGGATGGGCTTGAGAACCATGGAAGAAATTGTCTTAAAATCAATGGAAATGGACTGATATTGCTCCGGAATAATAATACCGAGCTGTTCCTTATAATAGTTCAATTTGGCCGGAAGGGAGTCTACAAGCACTTCCATCTGGGACATCAGCTTCACGGCCTCATCGCGGGCCGGGGGGATAATTACACTGAACAACAAAACCAGAGCGCCTATGAATAAGAACAGAACCAGAACCACAGAGAGCAGGCGAGGAATTCCCAGCCCTTGAAAAAAATCCACCCCTGGATTCAAAGCGAAAGTTAAAAGGAAGGAAAGCCCGATGGGAATAATCAAAGCCTGAAGACCGTAAAACGTTACAGCCAGAAAGCCCAGCACCAGACCTACAAAAAGCAGCCTTACGACATGAGTGGAAATGTCTGTATCTTTAAACATTAAGCCAGTTCCTTACCTGCTTCCAGAAGGGTTTCTTCCAGTCTTTCGTTGGTGCGGATAAGACGCTTACCTGTTATTCGTGCAATGTTTAGTAGTATGATAGAAGCGATTCGCGGATTTCGATTCATGAGACTGAGCAGGTCAGGGCGAAAGAATCCCAGCATTCTGGAGTAGCTGGCGGCCCTTGCACTGGCTGTTCGAGGAAGATCATCCAGCAGCGCCAGTTCTCCAAAGAAATCCCCGTCATAGAACTGGGCCATGGAGTCTTCCTGATCGGTATCTCCCTTCAGACGATAGATCTCAACAGAACCCTCCATAATGATGTACATTCCAACTCCGGGCTCATTGGTCCTGAATATATGCTCTCCTTCCTTAAAATGCCTTACGTGACAGAGGGATCGAACCATCTTTAATGCCCGGTGAGGCAGCTTGTCAAATACCGGGATCTGTTTGAGCACTTCCAGTTCCTGTTGCTCCGGGTCTTTGTTTCCCAGCCTCATACTTTCCCAGAAAGGTAATGCCATGGTGGAATTATCGTCATCGGAAGTAGCATCATAGAAGGCCAGGATTCGTTTTTTGGTGGACGCTGCGCCTTGCCCCGGGGATTTGATTCAGGAAACGGGATGTAGCGCAGGGGTAGCGCATCTGCTTTGGGAGCAGAGGGTCGTTGGTTCAAATCCAATCATCCCGAAATGTGCCAGTAGCTCAGCTGGATAGAGCAACTGCCTTCTAAGCAGTGGGTCGGGGGTTCGACTCCCTCCTGGCGCACAGCTGGCACAAAACACGGCGGACGTAGCTCAGTTGGTAGAGCACCAGTTTGTGGCACTGGTGGTCGCGGGTTCGAGCCCCGTCGTTCGCCCATCCGGTGGCCCGGCCGGTTTCCGGGGAGCGGATCCAATATTATGTTGACCGCACCATCGGAAACCTGAACCTGGTCAGACCGGTTTCGCGAGCGTGGTGGAACTGGTAGACACGCCAGATTTAGGTTCTGGTGCCGTAAGGTGTGGGGGTTCAAGTCCCTTCGCTCGCATATGCGGGAATAGCTCAGCGGTAGAGCACCTCCTTGCCAAGGAGGGGGTCGCGGGTTCAAATCCCGTTTCCCGCTCATCCTTTTCTTTCGCGAACAGAATGGAATTTAAAACAAAGAAGAAATCCGAGACCGTGATGGAAATCACGGTCAACAATACTGCGGAAGAGGTGGAGCGTTCCTTCCAGAAGGCTTACGAAAAAGCCCGGGGGACCGTGAAACTTCCTGGTTTCAGGAAAGGCAAAGTTCCTCTGGACATGGTTGCCAGGCATCTTGGCGATTCCGTGGCCGGAGACGCTGCGAACTTCCTGATTCAGGACTCCATGCAGGAGATCTTTCAAGAGCTGGAGCCGGTGCCCATCAAGGCCCCTCAGTTCGAAATCGAAACCCTGTCCAGAGAAAAGGGAGCAGCATTTAAAGGGGAATACGAATACATCCCGGAAATCAAGCCTGCCAAGTATCGCAAGTTAAAAGGCGAAAAGGGCGAGGTCAAAATCGAAGATGCCGTAATCCAGAAGAAGATCGACCTGCTGAGAAAAGAACATGCGGTCATGAAGAGCCGCGAAGAGGGCAAGATCGAAGAGGATGATTACGCACGACTGAATCTCTCCGTGAAAAGCGGCGATGAGGTTTTGTTCGAAAATGATGATTTCCCCTTTTATACGAATCGGGACGATGTGTTCCCCGGATTGAAGGAAAATGTCATTGGCACCGAGGTTGGCAAGGAAGGCTCTTATGAGCAGCTAATCGCGGATGATTTTCCGGATCAGAAGTTTGCTGGCAAAAACGTCACTGTAAATTTCACCGTGAAAGAAGCCTCCTATCGAGAATTGCCAGAATTGAACGATGAGTTCGCAAAGGATCTGGGCGAGTTCGAAACTCTGGATGATCTGAAAAAAGACATCGAGAAAAATATTCGTGAAGCGGCTGAAGATACCGTTCGCTCCAGAGTGCTTCAGACCCTGGTAGATGAGCTTACAGAAAAGACAAAATTCGACGTTCCGGAAAGCCTGGTGGATTCTGAATTCGATCGCAGACTGGAAAACCTCCGTCGCCGAATTGGACAGCAGGATATGCCGCTGGAGCAAATCGCTCAGCTGGCCGGGGAGAGCAAAGATTCCCTGGAAAAGCGCATGCGGGATGATTCAGAAAAGCATGTTCGAGAAAGCCTGATCCTGTCCGAGATTGCAGAAAAAGAAGAAATCTCGGTGGATGAATCCGAGGTAGACGAGCTCATTAAAGAAAGAGCCGGTGGCCGGGTACCCGAGGATCAGCTGGATATGCTGGTTCAGAACTCCAATTTAAGGGATGACATTCGATTCGAAGTTCGAATGCGAAAAACCCTGGATTTGATCTGGGACAACGCAGAATTCAAGAAAGGAAGCCCTGTTTCAGCAGAAAAGCTTTTTGAAGAGGGCGCGCTACAGTACTGAGTTGCCACTCCGATTCTGAATTCCATAGAGGAGCCATAGCAAAAGGCGGGTTTCCCCGGATAGATTCAGAATTCTTTTTCCCTCTGTTCATTTTTTACAGCTTTACTGGACGATTGGTCCAAATCGTAGTTCACTTGACGGGTAGCGACCGGATATTAAAAGACTCTGAAGTCGATGTGATTATGTCGGCTTCGGGCTGGCGCTGCAAAGCGCAGACGAATCAAGGGAGGAATCCATGGCAATTATGCCCTACGTTATCGAGCAGACTTCAAGAGGGGAAAGAACCTATGATATCTATTCTCGACTGCTCAAAGATCGGATCATTTTTCTGGGATACCCCATCGACGACAATTACTGTAATATTATCATTGCTCAGATGCTTTTTCTGGAAGCAGACGACCCGGAAAAAGATATCTATCTCTACGTAAACTCTCCAGGGGGCTACATCTCAGCCGGCCTGGCTATTTACGATACAATGCAATACATTCGCCCGGACATCCGCACCATCTGTGTGGGGCAGGCGGCGAACATTTCTTCTCTGCTACTTGCTGCGGGTACCGCAGGCAAGCGTTCAGCGCTACCCAATGCCCGCATAATGATGCATCAGCCTCTGGGCGGTGTTACGGGCCAGGCAGTGGATATTGAACTTCAGGCCAAAGAGATCTTGAGCATCAAAGACCGACTGAATCGAATTTATTCGCACCATACCGGTAAGCCTCTGGAGCAAATCGAGAAGGACACGGATCGAGTACGCAACATGGCAGCAGAAGAAGCCCGGGATTATGGTCTGATCGATCATGTTATCGAGATCAAACCCAAAGGGGCAGATCTGGTAGGCACCAGTAACGGGAAATCTAGTAGTTAATTTTCTTTGAAATCGACTACGGCCGGGTAGAAACTGACGAAAATGGCATCCAGAAAAAAAGGATCAGATAAAGAGAAGCTGCATTGCTCGTTTTGCGGAAAAGAGCAGGATTCCGTACGCCGTCTGGTGGCGGGACCCGGCGTCTATATCTGTGATGAATGCATTGAACTCTGCAATGAAATTATTGCCGAGGAAGGCGAACAGGAAGCAGGTACAGCAGGAGTTCTCCAGGAACTTCCGCGACCTGTGGAGATTAAGAAGATTCTGGATGAATATGTAATCGGCCAGGACGAAGCCAAGAAAGCTCTGGCTGTGGCCGTTTACAACCATTACAAGCGCATTCAGCAGAACCAGAAAAAAGGCGATGTGGAGCTGGATAAGTCCAACATCATGCTGATTGGACCCACTGGTTCTGGTAAGACCCTTCTGGCTCAAACTCTGGCTCGACTTCTAAAAGTTCCCTTTGCTATTGCGGATGCCACTGCTCTTACGGAAGCAGGATACGTAGGCGAAGACGTAGAAAACATCC
>JBHIXQ010000276.1:0-4371 GCA_041984705.1 Leptonemataceae bacterium
TCTGAAATTCGAAGCATCACAAAGTATGGATTGAGCCAGGTAAACATTATCTTCGACGATTCCATGGATGTCTATTTCGCAAGGCAGCTTATCGCCGAGCGACTGCAATCTGTGGCGGCAACATTGCCAGAAGGACTCAAGCCAGAGATGGGAGCTGTTACTACAGGCCTGGGTGAGGTGGTAATGTATTCCGTAGAAGCCAGACCGGGTTCAGAACTGGCCAGCAGGTCCCCGGAGGACCGGCTACGATATCTTCGCACAATTCAGGAGTGGGTCATTCGACCCACATTGAAAACGGTGCCTGGAGTGGCAGAAGTGGACTCCAATGGAGGTTATCAAAAAGCAATATTCATTAACTTTGATCCCGCCAGTTTGATTTCTCAAGGAATAGGCCCGGTGGCCCTGGTGCAGTTGCTGCAGGAGTCCGGGATGAACCGGGGTGGAGGCTACATTGAACGAGAAAACCGCAGAATAATAGTTAAGAACAATGCGCGATTCAAGAGCCTGGATGAAATCAAACGCTTTCCTGTGCGAATTCATGCAATCGGCGCTCCGGAAAGGTTAACCGAACTGGCCAGCGTCTCCGAAGGAAATCGACCTCGTGTAGGCTCTGCCACGCATAACGGCGAGGAAACTGTACTGGGTACCATTCTGATGCGAACTGGCGCCAATAGCCGCACGGTGTCCCATGAATCGGTCCAGAAAATCCAGAGCCTGGATTTGCCGGACGATGTAAAGATACAGGTGCTCTACGCAAGAAGCTACCTGGTGGATGCAACGATCAAGACCGTGGCCAAGAACCTGGTGGAAGGCGGTGTACTGGTGATTCTGGTCCTGCTACTCATTGCAGGTAATTTTCGCGCAGCCTTGATTGTATCTCTGGCCATTCCACTTTCCATGCTGGCAGCATTGATGGGCATGGAGCAGATGGGAATCTCGGCCAACTTGATGAGTCTGGGCGCCATTGACTTTGGACTCATTGTGGACGGTTCTGTGGTGGTAATCGAAAATATTCTGCGAAAGATGGAGGAGGAGCCAGATGCCATTCAGGAAAAAGGAAAGGCTCAGGTAATCCTGGAAGCCATGAAGGAAGTGTCTGGTCCGGTTATTACCGGGCTGAGCATAATCATGATTGTGTACGTTCCCATTCTACTTCTGACCGGAATTGAAGGGAAGATGTTTCGCCCCATGGCCATCACCGTGCTTCTGGCCCTGGCGGCTTCGCTGGTAATTGCTCTTTTTGTAATGCCATCCCTTGCGCTTTTATTCTTAAAGCCACCCAGGCCACATAAATTCTCATTCTTTTCGTATATCAGTAATGCCTTTGAGCCGGTGCTGGAATACTGTATTCGACATCCGTATCGCGTTACTTCCGGGAGTGTGGGAGTATTTGTGCTTTCAGTTCTGCTCTTCTTTACTCTGGGCGCCAACTTTTTGCCGGAGTTCGACGAAAGGGATATGGTCATCGGGCTTACAAGAAATGCAGACATCAGCATGGATGCGACCCTGGATCATCAAATCAAGAGTGAAAAAGCAATCATGCAGTTTCCCGAGGTGGATACGGTGTTTTCCCGTATTGGAACTCCGGAATCGGCCACGGATCCAATGGGCATACACCTGTCAGATACATTTGTGATTCTGAAAAAGAATTACGATGAATGGCCGGAGCGAAAGGACGGTAATCGATACACAAAAGCAGAATTGTTCGATGCAATGAGCCGGGCCATAGAGCAAGCTTCGCCGGGACAGGAGCATTCGCCCACGCAGCCCATCGCCATGAGATTCAATGAAATGCTGGAAGGTTCACGGGCCGATCTGTCCTTGAGGATCTTTGGTCCGGATTTAAAACAATTGATGGGATACATCCAGAAGTCCGAGGACATTCTAAGGGAGATAGACGGGGTAGTAGAAGTTAGCGCCGACGCACTTACGGCCCTGCGGCAGAGTCCCGTGCTGGAGTTCCGGCCGCGACCGGAAGACATGACTTACTGGGGTATTGACTCTGCAGGTATTGGCTCTGCGTTCGAAATCGCCATGGCGGGTCATCAGATCGCAAGTTACTATGAACAGGACAGACGATTTCCCATCATATTGAGAATGCGTGATGATTATCGCAATGATATGAAACGAGCGGCCAGGCTACCGGTAGATTTGCCAGACGGAGGAGTTGTGCCTCTGTCCGATGTGGCCAGCCTTCAACTGATGGAGCAGGTCACTACTATTTCCAGAATCAACTCCAGGAGGTATTCCAGTCTGGCAATCTATATCCAGGATCGCGATATCGAATCCGTAGTGGAAGAAGCCGATCAGCGAATTCGCAAGGAATTGCAGCTACCAGAAGAAGTCACTATCGAATGGGCGGGCCAATACAAGAACCTACAGCGAGCGAGGTTGCGAATCCTTACTATCATACCTCTTACTCTGATTCTTATCTTTCTGTTGTTGTATCAGAGTTTGAAGAGCTTGAGACAGACTCTTCTGGTACTGAGCTGTATTCCGATGGCCATTTCTGGAGGTATTCTCCTACTCTGGCTTCGTGATATACCATTCAGTGTCTCTGCTTCTGTGGGAATGATTGCCCTTTCTGGAATAGCCATTCTAAATGGAACGGTGCTTGTGAATTTCTTCAATGATCTGCGAAGAAGCGGTCATTCCGTCCTGGATGCGGTCTTTCGAGGAACATTGATTCGTCTTCGCCCCGTGCTAATGACCGGCCTTGTAGCCGGACTGGGGTTTATTCCAATGGCCTTTAACTCCGGTACCGGTGCAGAAGTACAGAGACCTCTGGCCACAGTTGTGGTGGGGGGATTGATTACAGCTACGATTTTAACGCTCTTTGTGGTACCTGCATTGTACTACCGTCTGGAAAGACACCACGACGATTGATCAGGGGAGCTCTAATAAAAAGGGAGGCTCATATGAGCCTCCCTGAAGCTGGTTTGCGGGAGTTTACCAGTTCTTCTTGTTTGCGAATGTTTCCTTGAGGCTCTTGGGAAACGACCATCTGGGCTTCTTGCTGGCGGGACGAGCTGCCACCATCATTTCTTCGCCGGTGAATGGATTCATTTGTTTTCCGGCCTTTCGCGCTTTTACTTCGCTTCGAACCAGAGCGCCGATGGCAGGGAATCTTACCCTCTCGCCACTCGCTGCTGCCTTTCCGGCACGTTCAAAAGAAGACTCCAGAGCAGACTTCAGATCGGTTTTTTTGATCTTGGCCTGACCTTTCTTGTCTACCAGGATGATTTCATGTAGTTCTTCTAGAAGATCATCAATGAAGGAATACTTTCCGTTGGAGGACGCTTTCGCGGTTTTCTTTGCAGATTTCTTAGCTGCTTTCTTTGCCATAAACGGTGAATAATGCGACATAATATGATCTGTCCAGTAAAAATAGACCAATCCCTGCAAAAATGCCTGTTTTTACGGGTTTTTTGGCGAATCCGCGCATCCCGGGCGTCTAACAGGTATGGCCAGTTGGATCAGATCCTGGAAGAAATTTGCATTCGGGGCATTGCTTTTTGCTTTGGTGCTGCTTAGTTCAGTGGTGCTGGCTCGATCTCTGGATACATCCCTGGGACCGGCACCGGCGCTGCATCCGCCTGCAGCGGTTTCGTCCGATTCATGGTTCTTTTCCTCTCGCAGCCTTGAACTGGATCGAAGCCGACGAGCTGTGGCCCAATTCTATAAGGATCATTATGTGCCATACGGCAAGGTACAGAACCAGTGGTCCGGAAGTACCAATGGCTGCAAGGTTGGAAGGAATAGCGCTGAATACGATGAGGCAACTCTCCAGATATTGAAGTATTATCGGGCTATGGCAGGAGTGCCCGCAGATATCAGTTTCGCAGAGAAATACAATGGAATGGCGCGAGCTGCCGCATTGATGATGGAGGCGAAGAATGATCTCAGTCATGGACCCGGGCCCAACTGGCCATGCTATAGCGACGCAGGAAAGAGTGGTGCAGGTTCTTCCAACCTCTGTCTGGGTTGCGTCGGACCCAGCGCTATAGATGCTTACGTCCAGGATGCCGGAGTAGACGGAGTAGGTCATAGGCAATGGGCATTGCATCCACAGCAGAAGGTGCTGGGGACTGGAAGTAGTTCTCGAGCGCATGCACTGTATGTATTTGGTGACTGGCGTCCGGATGAGGAAGTGGAACAGATCAAGAGCGTCGCCTGGCCTCCTGAGGGGTTTGTGCCTTACCGATTCGGTCTGGATTCAGGATATCCATGGTCCTATACATCGTTCGCACCCGACGGAGACCTTTCCCGTGCGAAGGTGCAGATGAGCCGGGATGGAAAAAATGTATCTGTGCGACAGGAGCAGGGTCGTAAGGATCTTCTGGTCTGGTATCCTACCGGACTGGAGAGAGC
>JBHIXQ010000277.1:0-4361 GCA_041984705.1 Leptonemataceae bacterium
AGCCCTGCACGAAGTCCAGGTAGGCCTTGCCCTTGTTGTCGTACAGCCAGGAGCCTTCGCCGCGCTCAAAGACGATTTCGGGCCGGTTGGTGATGTGCATCAGGGCGTTGGCGTCGAATTCGCCGTATTGCATGGCAGTCTTCCTTGTGTTCGAAACCCTCGATTTTAGCGCCAGCGAAGGCCTTGCCGGGCATGTCATGCAAAATTCACCGGAGACAGCCCGATGCGGGCGCGTCAGCGGGCCATCAGCAGGAACAGCAGGAAGACGTTGAGCACCAGCGAGCCGGCGGCCAGGAGCTTGAGCCCGAGTTGCGGGTCGCGCTTCAGCAGGGGGGAGCGGCGCGGTACGCTGAGGGGGCGGCGGGCGCCCCGCTCCAGGGCCAGCAGGAACTCCTCGGCCGTCTCGAAGCGGTCCCGGGGTTCCCGCGCCACCGCCTTGAGCAGCACGGCTTCCAGCCAGTCCGGGATGTCGGGGCGGTAGCGGGTGGGCGGCACCGGATCGCCGAAGCGGGGGGTCTGGAAGGGCTCGATCTCGCCGTAGGGGTACTTGCGGGTGAGGAGCTGGTAAAGGGTCACCCCCACCGCGTAGAGGTCGGTCTGCTCGTTGGCGACGTGGGGGCGGGCATTGAACAGTTCCGGCGCCATGTAGCTGGGCGTGCCCGGGTTGTTGATCTCCTCGAACGTCTGGCCGTCCAGCCCGCCGTCCGAGGCGGCCACGCCCAGGTCGAGGATGCGCATCACTTCTTCCTTGCTAATACCTTCTTTGCTCTTGAGATCAATACCTCTCGCTTCCCACCATTCCTTCTTTTCGTTTCGCAGGTTTTTTTCTCTGCCAAACTTTTGCCAGAGTTCCTCCGGAATATTGTCCGGCAGCAAATCGGCATCCCTATCCAGGAAATTCAAATAATCGGTGAGCAGATCCAGGATTAACTTATGATGGTGATGGAAATAGCCAAAGATCCGCGAAAGCTGCCTGTTGCCCGCTTCCCTGCTGTAAAAAGCCGCTACACCAAAGCAGCGAGAAGGAATGGCGGATTGCAGATTCAACGTTTCGCTATGGCCCTTCAGCCTTTCAAAGGCAATGGCAACAGTTAGGTGCTCACCATTTATTCGGGAAAGCGTAACAATGGGTGCGTTTTGTCCCAGGTAGGGATCGTGCTTTCGAATTGTAGAATCCAGCTCATCCACATCTTCAAATAGCAGGTCTTCGATCTGTTGTTGATATTCCCGATCCAGATGTCTGGCCAGCATTCCAGACAAATATACGGTATGCTCGGATTCCAGTGATGACTTTTTCTGAAGCAGAAATCGCTCCAGCAACATCAGGTGAACGCGATAAACAGATTTCCAGGCCGAATTGGATTCCATAAAACCTCCTCGGGCCCTGCGGTCTACCGGATGCACCGCAGTGCCTTACCGATACGCCGATCCTGCGGCTAAGAAGCGGCATTCAAGGAATGCAACTCCCTGACAATACCATCGTCCTTTAAGACGGGAAATCAAGGAAAATCGATGCCTGGTCGGATATAAAACTGCAGAAAAGGGAAATCCAATTTGGTTGGACGTACTTACACACCCTCCGTAATCTTCTACCAATGGAAGGACCATGTCATTCCTGTACTGTTGCCGGAGAATACGAGGTTCTACAAAAACTGGGATCTCAGGTCGAATTCTGCCGATGCGGCAATTGTGGTCGGACCTACCTGCTGGCGGAACTGAGCCTGGATGCTATGTGCATAGAGGCCATCGAACAGATACTCTGGAAAGAGGTTTCGGATTCGCCGGCCGGCGATCCACTGGGATTCATTCTAGATAACAAACCCTATTTTGCCTCATCCAGGGGCGGCCTCTTCCATAAAGTGGAGCCCGGCGTTACCTGAATTCTTCGATCATTCGACCGAATCCAGGGATTGGCGCCGGGTAGAGAGAAGGCCCTGAAATCAGGGCCGAGGATTCAGTATTTTACTACTCTGGGCAGCTTTTTAGCCTGACTGATCCAATCCTGGATCTTGGATTCGCTGGGCATCTGGCGAACCAGTTTCTTCTTTTCATTGGTTTTGGCCATTGCTTCGTGCAGATTGGCGGCTTTTCGCTGAGCAAGCTCAACAACGGTATCTACACCTGCTTCTTCAAGCAGATCCGAGTATTCCTCGCCCACTCCTTTAATTCGCATAAGATCGGAATGATTCACCCATTCAAGAATCAGTTTCGGAGAAAGACCGGAATCCTTTGCAATTGTCTTGCGACCTTCTGGAGTGGAGCCTTTTTGCAGAAGATCACCAATCGATTTTACACCGGCTTTACGCAAAGTGCTGGCATACTTCGGGCCGATGCCTTCGATTTCTTCTAGTTTTGCCATCTTTTCAAACCTCGGGAAGTCAAATTTTGTGTCATAGACATTATGTTTGGTAAAAACTCAAACAGCTTTCGCAGATTGGACGATTTTTTATTCCATTTCGCAACGAGAGCGAACCCAAAATGGAAAATTCTCTAATTTCGCAAAATAAACTTTGACAATCTTTACGAACCAGAAGCCCATCTGCATCATGAAAGCATTCTTGAAATGGAGCGGCATCGTGCTGGGCTCCCTGATCGCACTGTTCGTGCTCGTAGGTTTGTTTCTGCCAGCTGAGTATTCGGCATCCCGAAGCATTGAGATTCAGAAGTCTGCAGACCAGGTTTTCCCGCTGGTAAACAGTCTGGAAGAGCAGCAGAAATGGTCTCCCTGGCGCGAAGCAGATCCGAATATGGAGATTACCTGGACAGATCAAGTTGCTGGCGTTGGAGCCAAATACAGCTGGACCGGTCCAAAATCGGGCACTGGTTCCATGGAAATCGTGAAAAGCGTAGAAAATCAGAGCATCGATACCGCCCTGGACTTCCAGGAACAGGGACAGGCTATGGCCACCTGGATTTTCGAGCCCACTGGCGAAAATTCGGTGAAAGTAACATGGGCTTTCAGTGGCGATTCAGGCTGGAACTTGATGGGCCGATTCTTTGGCCTATTCATGGATTCTTTTATCGGACCTGATTTCGAACGGGGACTGTCCAATCTGAAAAAGCTTGCGGAGACTGGAGAGGCAACAAATCAAGTGGAGTCCATCCGTACAGAATAACCCTCAATTTCTCGGCCTTTCCCGGGATTCATCAGACTTCCGCTTCCTGCGGAAGTCTCTATCATATCCGCTCATTCCATGACAAACCGGAGAAACCCGCGCAGCGGGTTTTTTTACTCTGTCCGGTCCTTCCAGGACCGGCCCTTCAGAATGTAATAGAGTACTGGAAAGACGATCAACGTTAGAATGGAGGACAGTGCAAGCCCAAAGAATATTGCGAATGCAAGACCGGCCCACACTGGATCGGACGCAATCGTCAGGGAACCCAGCATCGTAGTCACAGTCGTAAGCATGATGGGTCTAAACCTGGTAGAACCAGCTTCCACGAGAGCTTCTTCGAGGCCCATCCCGGACCGTTTTAGATCATTGAGGTATTCCAGAAGAATAATGGAGTTATTAACTGCAATTCCAGCCAGTGCGATAACCCCGATCATGGATGTTGCCGTGAAATAGATTCCGGCCGTCCAGTCCAGGATCATAAATCCTGGGAGGACTCCAATAAGAGAAAGGGGAATGGTGGACATGATAATCATTGGCTCCCGGTAACTTCCGAACTGGGCCACCAGTACAACATATACAAGAAATATGGCCACACCCATGGCAATTCCAAGATCTCGAAAGACCTCCAGGGTTAGCTCCCATTCGCCACCCATGTTGATCTTGATCAAACGCCCATCCGGCATGCGATAGTCGGCGCCAAATAGATTGAAGGATTCCATCTTTGCACCGGGCACAGGCTCCAGGTCTGCCAGGAGAAATAGAATGTCGATAGCTGCATAGGTAATGGATCTATCTCCCATATCTCCCAGAATGTAATAGGAATCCAGACGATTCTCTCGCTCCAGAGGATTCACGGTTGGCTCCTCCACCACTCGCACCATATCGCCCAGCGGGACGCGAATCCCCAGATCGTTAAACAGTGATATGCTCATTATATCCGGTATGGAATCACGATAGGAGCGATCCATACGGAGCACAATGTATTCCTGCTCGATGTTGCTGGAATTATGATCGTCTTGATTTCCGGGTACAGTCTCTTCGTAACCTGCTCCAGCAATGCCTCGTCGTAGCCCTGCACCCTTACCAGCAGGGTTGATCTCACAGGAGGCCCGGGAGGATCTTCCACAAACTTCAACTTCACAGGAACATCTACAAGCGAAGGCACATCTGCCAGCACTTCCGGACGCAGCTTGAGCACGATTTCCTCGGACTTCATACTTCGAGATTCCGGTTCGGTGAGGCCCA
>JBHIXQ010000278.1:0-4333 GCA_041984705.1 Leptonemataceae bacterium
TCATTCAGAAAAGTTTGAGTCCGGTACTTGAACCTCTGATTGGCATCCTCAAGTCCGGTCAGCAGTCTGGAGAGATTCGCACAGACCTCTCTGTGGAAATGCTGGCACAGATATTTCTTGGAACAGCATCTCTATTCTATGTTCAGCACTGGGGCTCCGAAGGTGCCTGGCCCGATCTGGATAGCATTCCAGGACTTGTCTGCGAATATTATCTTCAGGGAGTTGGTCTCAAAGCATAGCCTGCCTATGCAATTCTAGCAAGAAACCTGCCACTGAGATTTTGACCAGAAGCCTGTCTTAGATGCAACGTGAAAGCTATGCTTAATCTGGAATGCCACAGCCGTAAGGAGGGGGCTCGGGAGGTCTGGGAAGTGATACTACTACCGGTTGTCCATGTCGCATCTCTATGGTCCAGACTCCGTTCAGATAGGAATACATATAGCCAAAGTTCATACGGAGGTCCTGTCCGCTGACAGATTCAATGGAAAAGCGGCAGAAAGGAGAAGCTGCTCCCAGAGTGGACCAGTTCTGCACAGCATTTCGAAACGCCTGCATTCTATTGTTGCATTCATTTTCCGGAAGCCCCTCGTCTGCAAACCAGGCTTCCTTGATTCTATCGTAATCGAAATAAAGCTGTATATTTACCTTCTCCGAGCCGCAGATCTTCTGTTTTAGTTCCAGAAGGGATTGCTTTTCCTCGCTTTCCGGCGCCGCAGTGACAGCGGACATGGAGCCCAGAATCAAGAGAAGGATTGGCCATAAGCGCAGCACGGGCTGATGTCTCTGTAAAAGAATCATTTCTTCTTGGACGCTCCGGCGGATTGAAACGGATCTACTTTTTCGATCATCTTTTTCAGTTCCTCTATCATCAGTGGCTTGGAAAGAAAATCATTCATTCCTGCATCCAGGCATCTCTGCCTTTCCTCTTCCAGGATACCTGCCGAAAGGGCAATCACCGGTACTGCGCGAATGCTTATGCTTGCATGGTTTCGAATGAATCTTGTTGCATCCAGCCCATTCATTACGGGCATCATATTGTCCATTAGCACAATATCAAATGCCTGCTGCTCCAGGAGATCCAAAGCCACCTGCCCATTTTCTGCCACAGTGGGTCGGTGTCCCAGTTCTTCCAGAAACCTGGAAGCCACAAGCTGGCTCACTGCATCATCTTCCACGACCAGGATTCGTAATGCGCCAGTACCCTCTTTGGCGTTCGCAGCAAATTCAGGTCGCTCCTCCATTACCTCCGTTACAGGCAACCTGAACCAGAAGCAGACCGCCGCTCCTCCCTGCATATGTTCGTTTCGCACCCCGATGGATCCGCCCATCAGAGTGATCAACTCTTTACATATTGAAAGCCCCAGTCCCGAGCCTCTGAATTCGGCGCCGGACTGCCCTTGATAGAATGCAGAAAAGATACTATTTCTTTTTGTATCAGAAAGATGCTCTCCGTTGTTTCGCACTTCGCAATAGATGCCGGAGGAGTCCACAGATCCGGCGCGCAGTTCTATTACCTTACCGGAGGAAAACTTTATGGCATTGTCCAGAAGATTCATGACGATCTGGGTGATCCTGCCGGAATCGCCCAGCACCCGGGCTGGCATGGGCCCCATCTGACACTCGATGCGCAGATCCTTTTCCGCCGCTTTGAATGACATCACGTCCACGGCATTTCGAAACAGAAGAGAGGGATCCAGAGGAGCTCGATGCAGCTTGAGAAAACCGGCTTCCATCCTGGAAAAGTCCAGAATCGTATTTAGAAGACCCAGGACATGCTTACCGGATTGCTGAATGACCTGGACATAGTGTCTTGCGTTTTCGCCCAGCGCCTCGCTTTCCAGAAGCGTAGCCATGCCAATAACTCCATTCAGAGGTGTTCGTATCTCATGACTGATATTCGCAAGGAAGCGACTCTTCGCAGCGCTGGCATCCGCTGCCACCTGCTTCGCTTCAATCAAATCATGCTGATATTTCTGCAACTCTGTCCGGTCCAGTATGATTGCAAGAAATACAGGCTGATCCTCCGGAAGAAGCTGCAATCGCACCTCCACCGGATAATTACTTTTATCTTTGCGTTCATGATAGGTTTCGAATACAATCAGTTCCTTTGTTCCATCTCTCAAAGGGGCCAGCATTGTTTCGAAGGCAGCAAGATCAAAGGCAGGTTTTATATCCAGAGGAGTCATTTTGGCAAGTTCATTCATGGAGTATCCCAGGTTCTGACGGGCTCCCATACTTACCTGTAGGAACTCCAGAGAGTGAGCATCAAACATATAGATCTCATCAAAAGAACTCTGTAACAGAAGGCTCAAACGATCCTGAAGATGCCTTTCCCTGTAGGCTCTGGTAAGATCCCTGGCCACCACCGATGCTCCCGTCACTCGTCCGCTTTCTGTGCGAATGGGGGCAATGGTTACATGTAGCTTGATTGTGCGACCGGATTTGTGTATTCGATCCATTTCACCAGTCACGGTCTTGCCCGCGGCCACCTGGCGAAGATTTTCGGCTTCCTGGTCTTTGAGATAGTCTGGAATAAGGCGATATATGGACTGGCCCATCATCTCTTCGGTGGAATATCCGAAGATTCGCTGAGCGGCCGGATTCCAGCCATAGATTTTTCCCTGCAGGTCCTTGGCCAGGATGGCATCGTCCGAGGACTGGATTATTGCAGCAAGAGTCCTCTGTAGCACCAGCGGATCAGTCTGGTCAAGACTCCATAGATCAGAAGGGTTCTCCAAAATATCCGGCCTCCCGCCCTAATTATTCAGGCATTCCCGTTGGGCATCGCAAGCATCAATCAGCGGCAAAATTGAATCCTAAAGGCTACGGTTCCCATTGGCAAACCAGAATTCGTAGGTCCGTCGGACCTGCAGCGAGCCCTTGACAGACTCCAGGCCACGGCTCAGTCTGAGTGATGAGAATCGGAACCGGAAATAATTTTCGCTTAACCCTGGCCGGGTACCTGTTCATTGGTATTGGCATAGTCTTCGTGCTCGGCTTTGTCACCCGAGCCATCCTGGGCTTTATGGGTGATCCAGAAAGATCTCCGTACGGCTACCTGGCACTATCCTGGTTAATGCTAATATTCATTATTGTTGGACGCATAGTGTTGAAAATGCGCGAAGATGTAACGGAAAAAGATACGTTCGTATCCGCCCATGATACTGAAAAAAGGCAGAAGACCCGGGTACCTCAAAAATGGACCGGCAGATTCGTTGGCTGGATATTTTTTGGAGTGGGGTCTACATTTGCGATGCTGGCTGTGAGCTGGCTACCGGGCACACCGATCTACGGAAGAACTCTCGTTCTGGGTATTATATTTACCATCCTGGGCGGCATCGTGCTGGTATTGACTTACTGGGCTCTCTTTAAAGCAGGTGGGGATGAAAGAAAGCAGGCACAGCTGGAATCGAAGCCTATGGCTATGCTGGGTCTGATCATTGCCAGTCTGGTTCTGGTAGTTTTTGTAGCTCTGGCCGCTCTTGTCCTGCTCAATAATCCAGAGAACTGGGGAGGTGCAATGTTCTTCCTGGCCTTTCCGGCCCTGGGTATCGCCATATTTCTGATTGTACGTCGAAGCAAAAAAAAGGCGAAGGAATTGCGCGAATCCATCCAGTCCCGATTGGGCGAAAACTGAAATTCGAAAACAGGCAGGACTATGGAGAAAAAAGCAGCAAGAGAGTATATCGGCCGGCACCGCTATCGAACAGCGTCCATCCCTGCTATCGTGCAATCGCCACCGCTGATATCGCACAACGCCCATCGCTCCTTTCTCGCAGCTCTAACTTATTATTGATCGCACTGCATTATTGATCACACTGCTCCTTTCCATTCCTGCCAGAGCCCCAGGATGATTTTGTTCACACTCAATGTATAGAAAATGCAGGCATTTAGTGCCTGCCACCAGGGCCAGTCCAGGATCAGTCGCAGGCAAAGCCCCAGGATAGTAACCATGACCGTGCCAATCAAAGCCTCAGTCACACTGGCTTCGCGCTCGGACAGAAACTCTCGAGCAATTTCCAGGCCATCCATGAGACCCATGAACCAGAGTATTGCCAGGTTATACAGAAAGCTATAGGCAGCGAAAACAAAAGCCAGCCATTCTCCTTCAGAAGTGCGGTTCCAGGTGACAAAGGCCACGGAAAGAGCCAGCCACGCCCCTCCTCCTACCATAAAGAAAACTTCTCTGGTTGATTTTTCCCGTACCAACCAGATGTGTTTGATAGAAAGATACATGCTGATCACTACGCTCATTCCGTAGATAAGAAAGACCGGGTTAAAGCCAACCAGCAGACTCTGGATGAACAGATCCATATCCGTGAGCAGCATCAAA
>JBHIXQ010000279.1:0-4313 GCA_041984705.1 Leptonemataceae bacterium
TTACGATCCGCGGCGAAGTCCTGCAATGCCTGCCTGGTTATGGAGAAATGCGTTTCCGGTCCCGCACCGGCAAATGCATCCAGCTCGGGGCGGGGCATCCAGAGAAAAATCAGCAAGAATGACAGCGCCAGATATCTATAAATTCGATGGGTTTTCAGCATAAGCGATGAGCATCCTCCCGGTAATTCTTCGCATCGCGCCTCGCTCCGGCTACAATAATAATCCCCACCTGCCGTTGCGAAAATAGAAATCGGTGCAAAGGGCAGCCCCCGGATTCGTTTTTGGACCGCCACATCCTTTGCTCTCCGTTGGCATCCCTGTTGATTCTGAGGGTCAATTCAGATGTTTCAAAGTCTGAAACGATGATAATTAGATTCTAGAATTACAGGCGAAGTTATTGGCGATGGATATGTAGCTAGCGCATTGGCACGGCGCTGAAAAAGGTCTACTTTTAGCGATAGAGCCTGCATCGAAAAACCTGCTACATACGACTCCGCAATCATACGAATGGATATCCATCGATGGACCCACGAGTGAAGCCCGCTCTGCCGCCCTGTCAGAGCAAGCCTCAAGATGATTATCAAAGCATGGGCCAGATTACCTGAAAGAACGTGATCAGAATTACATTCACTAGAATGGAAAACAGTATGGCCAGTCCAATGGACTTTCCTGTGGATGGATTGCCTACAAAAGCGCCCAGGGCTCCTCCAATGCCAGAGAGGATGCCAAAGGCACCGCCCATGAGCGCTGATTCCGAGAAGTTCGTAAGGAATCCTGTAGAGAGCAGAAAGCCCAGAATTCCCAGGGCAATAAATACAATCGCAACGATTTTAGGTCCTTTTTCCATTTGGATTCTCCTGCATAGATTTGCGGACAACCCTGACAGCGGAAATGAATTAGCCCAGTAGAAAAGTTACGAGAAGACTTTTGATAATTACCAGGAGACCAAAAATAGCTTCCAGCGCAGCCCCGATCTGGACCGGCCGGACCAGAGTTGCGAAGCCTACCACCATTACATGGGCGGCCAGAATAGCCATGGCCAGAAGGTCATAAAGGCGCCCTGGGCTACCCAGGCCATGATCACGATTCGGGCTTCCTTCTCATCTGGATTGCCCAGCATGGCCACTGCGCCACCAACAATTAGCTGATGAAATAGTCCCCAGCAGGCCAGCAGGATTCCTGTCCCAATAACTATGTAGTTCAGAATTGCCAGCATTGTAATCTTCTGCGCCTACAGAACGTAGAATCCCGACTTCAGGCTACGGAGACCCGCGCTCTATTTGAGCCATAGGCGCTACAACTTCAAATTCCAGGATTCCAGTCTGCTGGCAATCAATTAAAGGGAACGGCCGGCCCGGATCAATGAATTTGGCCCGGTGTATCAATTAATTGGGCCGGGGAGCACTGCCGTACTGGATCAATTGGTCCACAGCTTCAAAGATTTCTCTATAGCGGTCGATCTCGTCTTCCGGAGCAGTGTAGTAGATTGCATGAATTCTACGGTCTCTGAATCTGAGCTTGCCGATTTTTATATATCGCGTGGTCCCTTCCAGATAGCTTCCTTCAAAAGTAAAGGACCGGGATTCCGCATCTTTGTTACGATCCACATATTTCCAGCCAGGATAGTTCAGTCGCATGGCATCATACCATCCGCTGGCATACAGATCCCTGGATCTTTGATCTCTGGGTTCTGTATCCAGTCCACGGTACTCCACCAGTCCAAGAGGTAGTGAATCCTCTCTGTAGACTGCCACGAACTGGAAGTATCTATCTCTGCTCAGGCTTACGTCCCAGTCGCCCGGGATGCGAAACACTATACCATAGTCCGTAAGAGCCACGGATCGCATTCTGTCTCCGTAACTGAACAATGAGCCGGTGCGACAGTTGCTGGCGATGCCCATCAGAAGGCAGGCTACCACCAGAGACATCAGATGTTGCCCGGCTACGCGCAACCTCAGTTCTCCATCCGCGTGAGCACGTCGTATCCGTCGTCGGTGACCAGTACGGTATGTTCAAATTGTGCGGAAAGGCGGCCATCAGAGGTAGTGACAGTCCATCCATCTTCTTTGCTGAAGTCTACTTTCCATGTGCCTTGATTTACCATGGGCTCCACAGTAAAGGTCATACCTGGTTGCATCCGCTGCCGCACTTGATTTTGCCTGTAATGAGGCACAGGCGGGTCTTCATGGAAATTGCGCCCGATACCATGACCTGTAAGATCCCTTACAATTCCGTAACCTCTGGGGGTTAGAAATTGATCGATGGCTTCTCCAATGTCGCTGATGCGATTGTTGGGTTTGACGGTGCGAATGCCAACCCACATGGCCTCTTCAGTATCTTCTATCAGAGTCTTTGCGTCCGCAGATACTTCTCCCACCGTAAACATTCGAGAAGTGTCCCCGTGGAAATCATGATAGATGACCGTGACATCGATGTTCATTATGTCACCATCTTTGAGAACATCATCCTGGCTCGGTATTCCATGACAGACAACATTGTTAATGGATGTACAGATACTTTTGGGAAATCCCTTGTAGTTAAGGGGAGCGCTAATGGCACCATGCTTTCTGGTGAAGCTCTCTGCGAAGTCATTTAACTCCAGTGTGGAGACACCTGGCTTGACGCGCAGTCCTGTTTCATGCAATACTTCAGCTGCCAGACGCCCGGCATCGCGCATTTTCTGGATTTCTTTGCTATTCTTAATATGAATCATGCTTTGCTTCTGGAAAATTTCGGACTCTCCCTGGAAAAAAAAGATATACAGCGTGGGCCAGCTACGCTTTTTATTTAACACGAAGTCCGGGAAGCCTTCAAGTTGCATTTTTCACCCCGGCACCACACGTCTCGCATATTTTCATTCAGCGGGATATTTTTCGGGAATGAACGACCTTTCACATAGCGAAATAGCTCAAGGCGAATCTTCGGACAACGGAGATCCTTTATCGGCGCGTCTTCGCCGTATCCGTCCACATCATATCCATCTCAGACTGCAATCTCCTGAATTTAATCCGGAGATGTTTTATTTCTCGGTTCGGTTATCCGGCCAGGAGGTTCTGTAATACCAGCCCATGGGCAATACCACCCTCGACTTTCTAATCATTCTGATTCTTATCTTGATTAACGGCTTCTTTGCTGCCGCAGAGATAGCGCTGATCTCCATCCGCAAAGGAAGGATCAAAGCCCTTATCGAGGAGGGCAATGCAAGAGCGAAGATAATATCCCGTCTTCAGGGCGATCCAGACAGACTGTTTGCCACGGTTCAGGTGGGCGTAACTCTGGTAGGAGCCATCGTCGGAGTATTTGGCGGTTCCAGCTTCAAGGAAAAGCTTGAGCCTCTAATAAGTCAGATTCCGTATCCTTTGATCCAGAATTTCTCAGAGCAGATTTCATTCGTAATCGTTGTATTCTTCATTACTTATTTGAGTCTGGTGATTGGCGAGCTGGTTCCAAAATCCCTGGCATTGAACTACTCCGAACGAGTGGCCATGGTGGTGGCCTATCCGTTGCAGGCCTTCAATCGAATGGTCTACTGGTTCACTCGCTTCCTTACTTTTTCAAGTAACCTGTTACTTCGTCCTTTCAAGGATCGCACCAGTTTCAGTGAAACCAGGCTTCTGGCAGAGGAGATCAAACATCTTCTAGAAGAAGGGGTTCGACATGGAACCATCGCACATTCCGAGCATGAAATCATAGAGAATGTCCTGGAGATAAACGACACGGCTGCACGAGAGGTTATGGTTCCCCGGGTGGATATCAAGGCCATCAGCGTGGATGCCGCAGAAGATGAAGTCCGAAAAGCAGTGGATTCACTTTACAGCCGCCTGCCTGTGTTTGGCGAGGGCCTGGACAATATAATCGGAATCCTGCATATGAAGGATTTGATGCGTTGCCTGGCACGTCAGGAACCCTATCAGCTTTCCCGGCTTGCTCGTCCCGCCTACTTCGTGCCAGAAAGTATGAAGATAGGCAAGATCCTTCAGGAGATGCAAAAGCGAAAGACCCACATGGCCATTGTGGTGGATGAATACGGTGGTACAGCCGGTTTGCTTACCATGGAAGATATCCTGGAAGAGATTGTAGGTGAAATCCAGGATGTTACAGAAATTCCGGACGAAGACGAATTCATGCCTCTACCGGATGGGAGCTACCTGGTGAGCGGATCCTGCGGAATTTCGGATTTTAACGAATTCATGCAGGAAGGTCTTCCAGAAGCGGATTCCTACACCAGCGTTGCCGGGTTCGTGATCGAACAAATCGGCCGGTTTCCGGAAGTGGGAGAAAAAATCGTGTCCGGCAATCTTTCCTTTGAGCTG
>JBHIXQ010000280.1:0-4304 GCA_041984705.1 Leptonemataceae bacterium
ATCTGTATGCGTTTCAGTTGCTGAGCTTTGAATGCCTGGATAGGGCTACCGGTTCTCGGGACGCTAAAATTACAGGTTACCAGGAAACAGGCGCCCATGGAATCCTGGAAGTGGAGCTACCAGAAGGCAGACAGATTCTGGTGCCTCTGGTCCTTCCCCATGCCACCGTTGATCTGGAAAAGGGAATCATCGAATTTAGCGATTTACATTCCCTGGATCCCGATTCCGGAGACCGCAATTGATGGTACTGCAGAGGCGGCCTCATCCCGGCTGGAAATTCTCACCGATGGATAGTTCGGATTGGTTCCCGACCTCTGGAATGGATCACCTCTTAAGGGACAGGCACTGAGCCGTTAGCCGAATCATGGTCTTTCAGATACTGACACTTTTTCCGGAGCGTTACCGCTACTTCCTTGAAAGTGGCTTGCCTTCAAGAGGGCTTAAAAAAGCCTTGCTGGAACTGCGGTTCAGGCAACTTCGGCATTTTGCTGATCCTCGCAGACCCGGTCGGGTGGACGATCTGCCTTACGGTGGAGGTCCGGGAATGGTGCTGGAAGTTGGTCCCATTCACAGAGCCCTGAACAGTCTGCCAGATACCTATCCAGTGGTGTTTTTCACTCCGAGAGGGAAGCGCCTGAATCAGCAGATGGTTCGCTCTTTCGCCAGCCTTCCAGGATTGACTCTGCTATCCGGATATTTCGAAGGAGTGGATGAGAGAGTTGCTCAGAACCTGGTGGACTATGAGGTTTCTCTAGGAGACTTCGTTCTGGGGTCTGGAGACTCGGCGGCCATTTGCTTTCTGGAAAGCGTGAGCCGGCTGATTCCGGGCTTCATGGGTTCGGACCAGAGCCATGTGGAAGAAAGCCATGAGGCTGAGGGAACCCTGGAGTATCCGCAGTATACGCGGCCTCCAAAATATATGGATTGGGAGGTTCCACCCATCCTGCTTTCCGGGGATCACGGAAAGATTGCGAAGTGGAGAAAGGAACAGAGCGAGCTGAAGAGCCGCAACATGTAATTATAGAACCGATAGCATTGCATCGGAATGCCGAGCGACAGTCGGCCATACATAGAAAGAGGCATTAGTCTCAGGGATGATGGTTTGCCAGATTGAACCGGGAGTATTGAGATGAGTACTGAAGAAACGAATAATGAGAATCCAACCGCAGAAGGGACAGAAGAAGCTCAACAGGCAGCTCCTGCTGAAATGATTGAGATCACTCTGAACGGCGGAAAAGCAACCATCGCCAAAGGGGACCATATCCAGTTCAAAGATTGGCCTTCGTTCAATGTAGGAGATACCGTAAAGGTTCACTACAGAATTACAGAAGGTGACAAGGAACGAATTCAGGTCTACGAAGGCGCTGTTATCAGTATCCGTGGTGAAGGTCTTTCTCGCACTTTCATCGTTCGCCGAGTTTCGCATGATGTGGGAGTAGAGAGGATTTTCCCCTATCATTCCCCCAGCATCGCCAAAATCGAGGTTAGCCGTCGCGGTAAGGTTAGAAGAGCCAAGCTATTCTATCTAAGACAGCGCTCAGGAAAATCCGCTCGAATCAAGGAAGCTTTCGATGCCAACGCAGCCGCGGCTGCCAAAGCCAAGAAGTCCGGCGGAAAGAAAAAGAAAGCTACCAAGAAGAAGGAAGCGAAAGAGACCGCAGCTACTGCGCCTGCAGCTTCCGAAACCGCTGAATAAGCATTTCGAACGGGGTCCTCACGGGGCCCTCATTCCTTCGATCAGACTGCGTAGTTCTACAATTGGCCGGTAAGATACACCGGCCCGATTGTTATTTAGATTCGTGAAACCCAAGCTGAAGCCGGTATCCTTTGAACCACTGGAAAGCCAGTCTACGAAGCCTGTTGTTGGTCTGGATGAAGCTGGCAGAGGTTGCCTGGCAGGACCGGTAGCTATCGGTTTTGCATTGTTTCCTTCCCAACTATTCCAATCGGAACTACCCGAAGAACTCAGGCTCGTTCGAGATTCCAAACTACTGTCAAGTGATCACAGGGAAAGCCTGGTGGCTCCCATTAGACGCCACAGCCTCATCTGCGGCGTAGTGATGGCCTCTTCCCGGACCATAGATCGAATGGGCATCAACCCGGCAATCGAGCACTGTATGATTCTGGCTCTCAAACGAGTCAAAAGACAGATTGAACCGGGGCTAGCTTTGATAGATGGAAATTATCGTCTGAGCAAACTCAGGGATTCTTTCCCGGACCTGGAAGTAGAATGTCTGGTGGGCGGCGATAATCGAGTGTTTTCCATCGCGGCTGCCTCCATACTGGCCAAAGTCTGCCGGGACCGCAGGATGGCCCGGTTTGATCGCTATTATCCGGGCTACGACTTTGGTCGCCATGCCGGATATGGCACCGCCCATCACCGAAACAAAATCCAGGAACTTGGCCTCAGCCCGCTGCATCGAATTTCGTATAAACTGAAGTCCTGAGTTTCACCGCGCTGGCTGAAGAGGACTTGCTTTTCACGGTCCCGGGCATTTGTATATGCTCATGGGAAGCCTGACTTACAGAGGAAGGGGCAGACCTTAAAGATAAAATGAGAGTTGAGCTAAACAGTCTGCCGGCACGATTGCGACTGCCTCTAATGGATATGCTGCAGTCCATGGTAGGTCGCGAAATGCAGGGACGCGCTCTGGACTCGGGCATTCCCGGGCAGGTCGTTCGTCTGCACCTGGGAGGCCAGACCATCCGGGCTCTTCTTCAGGGTAGAGGAGTGCAGGAAGGCCAGAATCTGTTCTTCCGGATAGAGAAAGAAGGCGGACAGTTCTTCTTGAAATTGCTGGGCAAAGCAGAGATGGATTCAGCTGCCGATAACCCGGCCCTCCGGGAATTCATAATGAGACTGGGCACCGAAAAGCTTCAGTTCTTTCATTCCCTGACAGACCTCTTCAAATACTGGAAGCATCGCTCTCAGAGCAAGGAATCTTCGGACACAGGACTGAAGGAAGCGGATGCAGAAGGCAGAGCTTTGACAGGCGAAACTGGAGAAAAAGTGACCGAAGCCATCCAGGAAAATGGCGATTCCCGGGAATTTACGGCCCTGGCCTCTATGAAGGATTCTCCGGCATTCTGGGCCATGACGGCGGCCATGCCCGGCGATACTCACTCACTTTTTGTTTTCTATGCAGACTCTCCCGATTTTAACGCCATTCGATTGCTGGTGGTCCAACCGGAAGACGCTGCGCGGAAGCAACTTTCAGAGTGGCTGGCTGGATATCAGGAGCCAACCATACAATCCATTACTGTCCTTTCCCGTTTTCCCGATCCGTCCTTCTTCCAGGTAGGTCAACTCTGGGAAGCTTGATTCAACGATTCCAACCGAGGCACGATTATCAAAGATTCAAGGAAAGAAAGAGCTGCAGCACTGTCATTTGATGAGGCAAAGGATATGGCCCCCCGATTAATGGCCCGAGGAGAAGGGGAGCTGGCGCAGAAGATGGTGCAGGTTGCAAGAGATCACGGTATAACGGTTGTTCAGGATCCAGGGCTTACCGATTTTTTGCAGGGAGTTCGCATCGGTGAAGAAATCCCGGAGAATCTGTACCGAGCTGTATCCAGGATATTTGCCTACCTATACAATCAAAAGGAGCAGAAATAAAAGCGGAATCAATAAAGGTATTGCATTTTGAAGGTGCTGATATCCGAAAACAATAAAGGAAACCGGAGCAATCCGAGGTTGCGTTTTTATTGTATTCCTCACAATATGCTCCAGGTTCATTGGTGTCCTGGCCTGCCAGGTAGCTTCTATGCGCAAACTGAAGGTAGCACAACTAAAACCGGGAATGGTCTTTGATGCCCCCGTTTATATCGATCCGAACAATATTCTGGTTCAGGCCAAACAGGAACTGACACAGAAAGATATCGATCGATTGAAGAAATGGGGTATCGAGGATGTAGAGACCTCCGGTCAGCTGGTGCAGGAATCAAAGGCGGCACCGGTCAGCGAATTCGATACAAAAGAAGAGCCGACTCCGGTTTCTGCCAGTTTTTCCGCCGAAGCATTGCGATTGCACAGCGAATACGAGCAGCTTCGAAAAACAAGAAACCAATTCAGAAATCGCCTGGCCGAATATGGCAAGACTCTGGAACAGAATTGGAAACTACTGAACGAAAAGAAACAGTTTGATAATCAATCTGTTCTAAAGATTTCTCAGTCACTTGTTGAGGATATCTTTTCTGTACCATTGATCATCATAGCCGCTCGGTATAACTACGTATCATCCAATCCAATAATAGCCCATGCCGTGCATGCAGCCTGTTACGGTGTTCATCTGGGAAAGGCCCTT
>JBHIXQ010000281.1:0-4299 GCA_041984705.1 Leptonemataceae bacterium
ATGACCAGATAGGTTCCCTGTGGATCGTCCGAAAAGAATAGTCCTGGAGTGTTCATTCCAAAGAAGCCTACAATCAGATTGAGTGGTAAAAAGATTCCGGATATGAGAGTCAGTGTAAATATGGTACGGTTCAAACGCTCGCTTTTGATCGAATCATGATAATGATGAAGGCTGTCTAATTTAGATTTCAGGTTCGTCAGGCTACCCTGCTGAAAGATGATGTCTTCTTCCAGGTCTTTAAACCAATCTGCGAACTCTCCGAATCGTGAGCGATGCCTCCTTGCGAATTCTTTGAATACCAGTGAATTGCGGTAATAGTAATTCTCGATTCGCGCCACGTCCTTTTTTATGTCAAACCAGAGATCCATGAAGTATGCTGGAATCCTTCGATTGAACAGGGATTCCTCCAGTCGTTCGATCTCGGCGGAGTAGGCGGTCAGGATACGTTGATTTTGAGAATGGTAGGCTTCGATGGAATCGCCCAGGGCTTCGTAGGAACCGGAAAGCTGCCTAAACAAGCCAGAGTTTCTGTCATAGCCGTAGACTTCTCCCTCACGAAACAGAAATATCTGGCAGGTGGTGCCCAGCGCCTCGTCTTCCATTCTGAGTCGACGAAACACAAACAGCTGGAAATCCCCGTAGTCTTCGTAGGTGGTGGGCTGGTCCTCGGGACTGACGAGGGATTGCAGCTCGTCCCGATATCTCTGACTGACTTCATCAATGGAATACGTGACTAATTCGGAATCCATGGGGCAATTGGATGCTGCCTTTGTCGTAAAGCAAGTACATCCCCGACTACTCTTGAGTAAGGCCTAGTGAACATCAAACTTCTTACTGCCAAAGGATTTTCCGTTGATTTGAATTTCCAGGATATGTTCCCCTCGATACATCGTACGAGTTGTTAGCTTTTCCTGTAGTTTATGGCTCTTCTTCATTAGAATCGTTTCTCCATTCTTAATCGAAAGAGCCTTCAATTTGAAGACTTTCCCCCGATTCAGCTTCCCGGCTTTGTTGCGAAAATGAATCAAATAATCTACGATCAATTTACAGGATTTTTTCGCTTCAATTTGAAATTGAAATTCCAGGCTGGTCCCCATCTTAACTTTTTCAGCCGTCTTGAATGCTCGGATGGATACCGGTGGCTCTGGAGAATATCCCAGCGCTTTCATCGCACCGGGATGACCATCCTTTATTAATCCTCTCAGGCTGTGTCGGAAAATAAATTGGATCTCTTTCTCATTCTGTTTCCCCGTTGCCTTCCAACGATGCAGAGTTTCCAGTACCAATGAAGGATTCTCTTTTGAAATATCGTTTAGATGATTGGCTACCGACCGGGTGACGAAGCGAGTAGAATCCGCAAAGAGTTCATCCAGTACAGGGATAGCTGCATTCGATGGAAGATTTATCTTCTTTGCCCAGGGAAGTCTGGGTCTCAGTCCTTCGCTGCATAATCTTCGGACATGGTAATGGGAGTCAAATTTCCACTCATGAATCTTTTCCATAGTTTTTTCCGGAAAGGCATTAAGGAAATAGCGAATCGCATCCTCCGCTGAAAAGCGCATGGTTAAATCATGCAATGCATTCAGGGAAATAGTAAGGTCTCTTGCATGGCAGCCGTTTTGAGCTACAAACTCGTTATAAGACGCATATATAAAATCACCAAAATCATCGTCCGAGAGAGAGGGATCCATAGGAGGAGGCAGCGCCCTCAGGATAATTTTCAGGGCCCTGCGATAATCGTCTGGAAGGTGTTTCTTCAAGGTCTCGGCCATCCAGCTAATGCGAGCCTTTAGTTCTCGATCGTTGAAGCCTGCAACGGTGTCCTTTATGAATTGGTCACGGGCAAATTCTGGATACACAGGAAGAATCTCATCGGCTAAAGACTCGACTTTCTTTCTATTAAAGAGATGATCTTTCAGAAGGAATTTATCGTCGCCTGTTGGCATTACCATCTCTCCCCGGCTTTATCGAAAACCATCTGGCTGAATTCATTAGGCAATTCATTAACCGGCGTCAGCTCTCGCTTGAGCCGTAACCGGGTTGGAATGCAGGAATCCAGTTGATAGGCAGGCCAGGAGCGCACCCGGTCAATCAATTACTCCACAGGTTCGAAAACCTGTTTTTGGAAATCTGTTCCAGAATGCCCATTATTAAGGGCGTTGAGAGGCAAAGTCGGAGTGTGATTGAGTCCCAAGGAGAAAGCCAGTTCAGATTACTGTTGAAAGAGTTCACGTCATTCTGTGGGGAGGCAGGTGATGGTGAGTCTAATTTCTGAGTCTATCGGGCACCTTAATTTTAAGCAATTGGGCCCCCTCCGGCAGAGATTTGAAAACCGAAAAAAAGGCCTATTTGGTTGTGCAGGATGGTCCCCGGGTAAGATTCGCTCCCATGAATGAAAGCCAGACAGTAGAGAATAGGCCGAGTTACGGGGATGCCTCCGGTAATTTCAGTTTATGGCGGGTAGTTTCTGCTTCCTCGGCGGGAACTCTGATTGAATGGTACGATTTCTATATTTTTGGTAGTCTGGCTACGATCATATCCAGGCATTTTTTCCCGGCCGGTCATGATATGGCGGCCCTGCTATCCACGCTGGCAATTTTTGCCACGGGATTCATCGTCCGTCCATTCGGTGCGCTGGTATTCGGACGGATAGGAGACCTGGTGGGTCGCAAGTATACTTTCTTGCTGACCCTGGCCATAATGGGTGGTGCCACATTTCTTATCGGGCTGTTGCCCTCTTACGAAACCATTGGCATATTCGCTCCCATTCTACTTGTGGCATTGAGATTGCTACAGGGACTTGCACTGGGCGGAGAGTACGGAGGAGCAGCGACCTATATCGCGGAGCATTGCCCGGATGGTAAAAGGGGCTTTTATACCAGCTTTATTCAGACCACAGCAACGCTGGGATTGTTTGTATCCCTTGGAGTGATTCTCGCTGTGCGATTTGGACTGGGTGAGGAGTCCTTCAGCCAATGGGGTTGGCGAATCCCCTTTCTGCTGTCTCTGGTACTATTCCTTGTCTCATATTATATTCGGATTCGGATGAATGAGTCTCCGCTCTTCGCGAAGGCAAAATCTGAAGGAAAGACATCAGTAAATCCGATTCGGGAAAGCTTTGGAAACCCGGCCAATTTGAAACTTGTGCTTCTTGCTCTGTTTGGTGCAACGGCCGGGCAGGGGGTGGTCTGGTATACAGGTCAATTCTATGCGCTGTATTTCCTGCAGACTCAGCTTGGTGTCAGCCTGGTGGATTCCAACATTATCATAGCTATTGCACTGATTCTGGGAACTCCATTCTTTATCTTCTTTGGAAAGCTGTCCGACCGGATTGGCCGAAAGCCCATTATTCTCACTGGATGTCTTCTGGGAGCTCTAACATACTTTCCACTGTACATGGCCATGTATCAAGTAAAGAATCCTGACATGGGCGCGGAGGTCTCTCTCATGCAAGGGGCACTGCTCGTGGGCATTGTTCTTATTCAAGTGCTGTATGTAACTATGGTTTATGGCCCCATCGCCGCATTTCTGGTTGAATTGTTTCCTACCAGAATTCGCTATACGTCCATGTCTCTGCCCTATCATATAGGTAACGGAGTCTTTGGCGGCCTCGTGCCCTTCACCGCCACAGCTCTCGTGGCGGCCACGGGAAACATCTATGCCGGTCTGGTGTATCCTGTTGCGATCGCTTCTATTTGTTTTGTTGTGGGCCTGTTCTTTCTTCCTCAGACACACCATCATCGTTTCTGGGATTGAAAAATACGGAGCGGCCAGGGTTAAGCGACTGTTTCTGGCGTAATCGTGCAGATCGTCGGCGTTACCCGGGAATCAGTCTGAACGTCCCGGGCTCCAGGAAATGATGAAATGAAAATAATCTGTATTGGTCGAAATTACCGGGATCATGCTGCGGAACTTAAGAATGCAATTCCGGAGGAGCCTGTGATCTTCATGAAACCGGAATCAGCCATCCTCCCGCCTGATGTCGCTTTTCGCCTACCTCAGTTCAGTCAGGAAATACATCATGAAATCGAAGTAGTGCTCCGCCTGGGAGAGCATGTTACCGATCTACACGTAACCACCGCCGACTTGAAATCAGATGCCAATCAAAAAGATGTGCTGGACTGCATCGAGTCTGTTACGGTGGGGCTGGACTTAACAGCGCGAGACCTACAAAACAAGCTGAAGGCGAATGGGCTGCCATGGGAAAAAGCGAAAGCATTCGATGGATCTGCAGTTATTGGAACATGGATGCCAGCCACGGATCTGGATCTCAATGATCTGAGCATTTCATTGAGAATA
>JBHIXQ010000282.1:0-4296 GCA_041984705.1 Leptonemataceae bacterium
CCTTCGGAGAAAAATACGGCGAAGAAGTACGTGTTGTCTCCATGGGCGGCGGAGATCTAAGTATCGAATTCTGCGGTGGATGCCATGTGGATCGCACCGGACAGATTCAGTATTTTCACATTCTAAAAGAGAGTAGCCCCGGTGCCGGGAATAGACGCATTGAAGCGGTGGCTGGCCCCGGAGTTGCTGACTACTTCAAGCAGGAGTTTCACAGACTCCAGTTGGAGAAATCCAATCTGGAAGGTGCTCTGCAGGGTATGAAAAATCAATTATCGGACAACAAGTCCGAAGAAGCCTCCGAGCTTTCCGGGGAGGTGGAGTCCATCAAACCAGCGCTGGAAATACCATCTGCATCCGAAATTCAATCCACTCTGGAAAGTGAGGCCGGAGTCCTCAAGTTACAGAGTCAATTGAGAACTGTTGACGAAGAACTCCGAGAGAAACAAAAGGCCAGACTGAAGCTGGAAAAGAAGATTAACAGTCAATCTGTGGATCTGGAAGCTATTGTAGAAAAGGCACGAGCCAGTGAGCAAAAAAGAGGAAAGGTTCGAGTGTTTTCCTTGCAGGAAGACGGACTGGATGCACAGATTCTCAGGCAGGCTGGAGATAGGCTCAAAGAGAGCGAACGTGATTGCGTAGTCTTGATTGGAGCAAGAACCGAGAAAGGGGCCATGCTTGTTTTTATGGCCACAAAGTCGGCAGTAGATGCTGGCATCGACTGCGGGGCTTTGATTCGTAATGCGGCCCCGGTAATCGGTGGCAAAGGTGGCGGCAAAAAGGACATGGCCCAGGCTGGCGGACCGGATGCGGACTCGTTGGCGGATGCTCTCAAGAAGGCGGATTCTGAAATTGAATCCATGATGGCCGCAAGTGAAGCCAGATAGCAAACCGGCCAATCCGAACAGATAGAAATTTGATGCGAATCCGTCCTGAAACGGTAAAAAGAGAATACAGGTCCTGATTCACGGGACCGCGGGAGACAAAAGTGGCAGAATATTCATTCGATGTAGCATGCAAAGTAGACGAGCAGGAACTGGCCAATGCCATTGACCAGACCTTGAAGGAAGTAAATAATCGCTTCGATTTCAAGGGAGTAGATGTAAGTATTAAAAAAGAGAAAGAATCCCTGGCAATGGAAAGCTCCGATGAGTTACACATGAAGCAACTCATTGATGTGCTGCAGAGCAAAATGGTAAAACGAGACCTTAACCTGAAAGCATTTAACTTTGGCGAGCTGGATACGAATGTATCTGGTCAGGTAAAATGCAAGGTGGATGTTCAGAACGGATTAACGCAGGATCAGTGCAAACAGGTTAACAAATTAATCAAAGAAACCAAACTGAAGGTTCAGAGCAGAGTTCAGGGTGATGCCGTTCGAGTTACCGGCAAGAGCAAAGACGATCTTCAATCAGTGATGAAACACCTCCGCGAATCTGATCTACCCTATGCGGTGACTTTCGACAACTATCGATAGTAATGCATGGCCTCCTTCGAAGAAGCTTTATTCAGCCTTCAGGCCGCTCACTTTGAAGAGGCCAAATCCGAGTTCGGCGCCCTCCTGGAGGCTGAGCCCGATACCACCGAATATATGGCAGGTTTCTATGCCTCGGGCTACTGGGCCATTCGTAAAGAACAGCTCACTTCCTCCGAGCCTGCAAGACCGGGCACAGGACTTATGGAAGCCTGGGACTCGTTCCAGGAAGTAGCCGAAGAAAAGGGCTTTGGCAATACAAAGAGCCTTCGCGCGGTTATGAAAGCTGTGCTGGGACGTGCGGCCGAACAGTACCGACAGAAATTCCAACGAGAAGGTATGGCCCATCCAGATTTTTCGGATCTGGAAGAACTGGGAAAATGTCTCATTCGCATTCAGGACTATGAAAATGCGAAAGAGATTCTTCAGTATGCTAAGCGCATTCAGCCTGGAAGGTCTGGAATTCATTTTCTGCTGGCCGAATGCTTCTTGAACGATGGGGAGCAAGATTTCGCAGAAAGAGGACTGGGCTTCTACAGAGATGGATTCATAATACAGCCAGGCCAGTTTGATCCCGCGTATTCATATTCCGAAATAGTTCAGGAAACTTTGCAGCAACTGGGTGAAGAAAAGGAAAATGATCTGGATCGAATATTGCTTTGGCTTCCAGCCTACATGATGGCCCGCTCGCAGTACGCAGGACTTCGAAGACTGAATCGAGATGAAGTCAGTCAACTTCAGCGAGAAACCCATCGTCTGGAAAAGGACCTGGCCACAGTGATGGATCGCTTTAAAGAGAAAGTAGAGGCAAGGCTGGCGTTTTACTACCTGGTGCTCCATCAGGCCGCGGTTTTTGTTTATAATGATCCGGACTATGCCCGGGAATTACTGGATTCATTGAAAGAAATACATACAGGCTTGCATCAAATTGTGAAAGAGACGATGCAAAAAAAGTCCGGTTAAGGCCTGGTGCGTAGGCGTTGGCTTACAGTAGAATCAGTCTGATGGAATAGGAGAAGCGGAATTGATGGAATTGCAGATGCAATTCCCGCTCTTTAAAAAACGTAACTCCATAGCTTCCCTGGAAAATGCAGGCATCCGTGGGACAGAGAATACCGGTACCCCAGGAAAGAAACATAAAGCCTGTACCCGCCGCTTTTCTGGTAATATTGACATTGTTTCTCCCCAGGGAAATGGCTCCGTAAGCTTCTTCCAGGGACAGATTCAATTTTCCTGCAGGTGCTCCTCGGGTTAGATAGTTCAGTAACACCAGGTTATTTCCGCGAATGCTGAATCCGTCCCGGAATAGAATATATTTTCCATAGGTCTCCAATCCCCAGGGTTGTTGCAGATTGAGGATCAAGTAAGAAGCAATAGGATCGCCGCCGGTAACATTGAAACCTGAAGAAAAGAGAGTGGTCTGCTGCAAGTTTTGCACAAAGTCATATCGATCCGGGGCCGATTGGGAGAACAGGAGTACCCTTTGATCTTCGTTCTGAAAAATGAAGTTTCCGGAAATGCGCATGGACTGAACACCATATCCAAAGCCAAATCGAAATCCGTCGTACCTGTTATTCGAACCTACATACAGAACCGGTGATATGACGGTGTAATAACCGGTCATACGAGTCCCAAGATCGCTACTGATTCGATCTGGCTGTCCCTGCTCATCCAGAGTGCTGATCATCTGTTTCTTGAATTCCAGATTGCCGGCCCAGGCAAGCAAATGGATACCCACGAAATCCCCGAGCTTCCAGTCCGCAGTGGTTAGATCAACATGCCAGGAGGGTCGAGAACCTCCATCCATCTCTGCGAAAGATCCAACAGCGCTCTCCTGACCTTTCTTGATTACCAGATCTTCGTGAGCCAGGACCACCCCGGGATTAATGGCCAATCTAAAATCAGAAGGGGCCGGTTCCTCTTCAGAGGCGGTGTCCGGCTCGCCCACCACATCCGGCTCCAGAGGCTGAGCCGGTAGAGAAAACTGAGAGAAGACTACAATCGCAATGGCCGAAAGTAACAACCCATGGAATGGAAAACGAACAAAACCGAAAGCCTTGTGGCCAAACCCCTGCCCCAGCATCATGACGCCTCCCATTGCAGGCCAGATTTTTCTGGATAACTCTTGCCGGATCAAGGATTCGGCAAGCACTAAATGTGCGAAACGAAAGCCAGGTATATCCCTGTATCTTGCTACCTGGTTGCGAGAAAACATCGACGTTCCAGGCTTCCCTGGATTCGGCGTCCACGCCATACAAATCGACTACCGTCTGTAGAGGGGACGATTTCTGCCATAATACCCCCGCTTGCATTTCACTGGCCCGGGCCAATTTCTTTGATTAAACTGTAGATATGCAGAATGGACTCCCCCTGGTCTCCTTCGCACTCATAGAGAACAATCGCCTAATACTTGGCCTGGTGAGCATTGCACTGATAGTTCTGGGCCTTAGATTCGCTCTGCGATATGCCGGCATCTTGATGCTGGATCGCGGTCGTAATCGCATGCTCTGGGAATTACTGGTGCGAAATCCCGGAACTCTGGCTCTTTTTCTAACCGTTGTGGCAGGAAATTTCCTGTTAGCGTACGGGCCGGTGCCCGAACAGGTGGCCTCCGCTTACAATCAGGTACTTTTTCTTTCGGGCATTGCACTGGCAGCCCTTCTGGGAATTCGAATGATGCTGGGATTTTCCAGACTCTATCTGCGTCGATTCAATATGCAGACCAGCGACAACCTGGCTGCTCGAAAGGTGCACACACAGGTAAGGATCATTGAGCGCATCGCCATTGTATTCATACTGTTCCTTGCTATAATCACTGCAGCGCT
>JBHIXQ010000283.1:0-4282 GCA_041984705.1 Leptonemataceae bacterium
ACTGCGAAAAAGGGGAACGTTAGCATCTTCGGGCAGACAAATTTCGGACTCATTACGTTAGAGCCCGGGTGGAATGACTTTGAGTTAAGCGGAACGAGCGGGGATTTTGAGGTCGCGTTTGATTCCCGCTACCAGCTTCCCTACCCAGTTATAGGCTTCCGTGAAGATGGTCTGAGGACATGCATAGCCGCACCAGATTCGCCCGAACAGAGCGGTAAAAAAGAGCAGCATAAAGCCCAGAGTTAAGAGAATTACGTGAAGGAAATATAGCTCCTGAGGCCAGATCGTCAGTCCAAAGACGTGAAAGGTTCTCTGGGGGATGTCCAGAAGCAGAAAAGGGTGTCCATTTATGCGAATAAAGGGGAGTACCAGAAACAGAGCAAAAAGTGCAATGTTGATTCGATTCTTGATTGTGCGGTGCTTGCCTTCAATAGGCCTTGCGATGACCATGATGTCCTCCCAGGTGGGGTCTTGCTCTTCCGAAAGGAAGCGGAGGGGGAAACCCTCCGCTTTATAATTAATCTATCTTTATTGAACCTGGAAACTACGTCTTCAAAAACTATTTGGTTTTGAGACTGGGATTCATTTTGGCCAGCCATGCCATCACCTGGAGCACTTTCGTGCTGCCCAGGCTACGATTATGCGCAGGCATGTTGCCTCCGGTTTCCAGCATCTTTTGATTTCCCTGGATTCCGTTCATCACCAGACCAAAAACTACTTCATCCGAGTTACCGTGCAACCATGTGGCATCGGTAAGATCCGGGCCCACTCGGCCTTTCGCATCGTTACCATGACAGGCAGCACATTTGGACTGGAAGTGGCTCTGGCCGGCTTCGATGGCTTCAGCATCGCCGCGCAGTGGATTTGCACCTTCTTCGTTTAAAGTGATCTTGTTCAGGTTCATGGCTTCTGGAAATTGCTTCTGATAATCAGCCACTTCCTGCTCATAACCCTTTTCTTGATCCCATCCTTCCAGACCATGGGTCCAGAGAACATAGACTACTCCAAAGACGATACCGGCAATCAGCATCAAGGTCCACCAGGTAGGTAGCCAGCCGCGTCCCTCGTAAATCTCTTCATCATCTCTTACTTCTTGAAAATCTGCCATTATACTGCCTCCTTATCCCGGTTGCGGTATTCCTCGGACAGGCCGGTATCGATCTCATCGTCCAGCATATCGTATTTGGCCGCTTCCAGTTCCTTCTTCTTGCCCGGACGATAAACGTACCAGGCAATAAAGAGAAGTATCATACCCAGCAGGGGAAGGCGTAAGCCTTTATAGATCCCCATCCAGATTTCAGTTTCCATTCTGGGCCTCCGAATCCTCTGATGCATCCGCTACATCGGACTCTTTCGCTTCTGCAGCTTTTTCCATGGCTACAGAGGTTGTATCCCGACCGAGCTTCAGCAGATAGCTCACCAGAGCATCACCTTTGGTGATGGGCACTACTTCGCCCAGTTTGCAGACCTTTGCTTCAATTTCCGCTTCGCTGTAGCCTTTCATTACCATGGCTCGCTTCAGGTTCTTCTGATCCTGCTCGGAGCATTCTTTGATCAAAAGGTTTTTCGCCAGCTGGAAATCCGTAGCCTTATAGGGAACTCCGATGGTTGCCAGGGCTCGCATATTGGCGATGGTCTGGTCTGCATCTACAGGCTCCAGAAACAGATGAGGATACGCCGGCATGGGCGAATTATCCACAGCATCCCTGGGGTTGATCAAGTGTTCCGCATGCCAGGCAGCGCTGGGGCGAATGCTCGCTTCATGCGAAAGGTCCGGACCGGTTCGCTTGGATCCCCACAGAAAAGGGTGATCGTAGACGAATTCGCCGGCTTTGGAATAGGGAGCTTCGCCATAGGCCAGGTTCGGACCCCATCGCTGAGTCTCCCAGCGAAAGGGGCGAATCATCTGAGTATGGCAATAGAAGCATCCTTCTGCCTGATACACATCTCGACCGGCCAGTTCAGGCGCGCTGAAAGGAGTCACAGATTCGATCTTTTTGACCTCGCCCATCATAAAGAAGGGGGGGATCTCCACTGCACCACCAATCAGAATGGCGATGGTGGTCCAGATGGTCAGTTTCAAGCCATGGGACTCAACTTTGGCGCTGAGCTTTTCGTACCAGGTTAATTCCTTTGGTATTCTGCTATTTTCTTCTGACATATTGGTTCTCCTGGCTCAGCTTAAGCCTTTTCTCGCAGATCCACAGCAACGAAGCCAGAACCGGCGTTGCGTATGGTCATCCAGATATTGTAGATCAGAAGCAGGAATCCTGCCAGGAACAATGTTCCGCCCAGAGCACGAATCAATCGGTAGGGCTGCAAGATCTCAACGATCTCTATCCATTTATCGTACTGGAGTGCACCGGTAGCATCTACAGCTCTCCACATCAGGCCTTCGGTAACACCGGAAACCCACATGGAAACTACATAGAGGATAATCCCTCCGAATGCCATCCAGAAGTGTACCTCTGCCAGTTTTTCGCTATGCAGATTGGTGTTCCACAGTCTGGGCACCAGGTAGTAAATAGCAACGAATGCCATTCCTGCTACCCAGCCAAGGGCACCACCGTGCACATGTCCGATGGTCCAGTCTGTGTTGTGCGAAATGGTATTCACAGCTCGAACAGACATCATAGGCCCTTCGAACGTGGACATACCGTAGAAGGTCAAAGCCACCAGCATGAATTTGATCACTGCATCGGTGCGAATCTTCTCTTTAGACTGGGTAAGGGTGAGAAATCCATTCAGCATACCTCCCCAGGAGGGTGCTATCAACGCCACCGAGAATACCATCCCCAGGGTTTGAGCCCAGTCCGGGATAGGTGAATACAGCAGGTGATGAGGTCCGGCCCAGATGTAGATGAAAATCAAAGACCAGAAGTGGATAATGGAAATCCTGTGACTGAAAATAGGAACCCTGGCATGCTTGGGCAGATAGTAATACATCATTCCCAGGATAGGAGTGGTGAGTACGAATGCCACAGCATTGTGTCCATACCACCACTGAATGTTTGCATCCGTGGTTCCACTGAAGATGGAATAGGATTTAAACAGGCCGGATGGGATGGCCAGGTTGTTCACTATGAACAGGATAGGGATGGTTACCCAGGTGGCGATAAAGAACCAGATGGCTACATAGATATGCTTTTCCTGACGATTCTTTATGGTCATAAAGAAGTTCAGGGACATGATTACCCACCATACAGCGATAATCAAATCCAGCGGCCATTCAAGCTCTGCGTATTCCTTGCTCTGGGTATAGCCCAGAAGCAAAGTCACAACGGCGCCCAGAAGGGTTACCTGGTACATCCAGAAATGGACTCGAGACAGGGCTCGGGACCATACGGAGGTCTTTAGTAAACGCGGGATGGAATAGTACATCGTCGCGAAGATAATACTCAGTGTAAATCCGAAGATAATCCCGTTTGTATGAACGGGGCGGATTCGTCCGAAGCTCAGGTTGGGCAGTATGTGCGTCAGGTTCCAGGATGGGTAAACCATCTGGAATGCCGCAATAACACCCATAAGCATGGCTGCCACACCATAAAAGATGGTGCTGAGCACCCACCAGCGAACGATCTGGTTGTCGTAATCCGGCACGTGGCCGGCAGTGTTGGTCTGTTCCTGCATATTGGGTCCTCTTGGGAATCAGGTGCGAACCCTCCAGCATCCACAGTTCGTTTCGCATTTGGACCTGAGTCCTATATCTTTAGTATGCGACATTCTCTTTAAGAGAACTTATATGGAGTAACCAGGGATTCTTGTCTTACTTACAATGCGCGATAGTGCTTACAAGTTTCTTTCTATAGAAAGCCCCTTTACGACGTGATTATATATGAAATTGAGAAACGGTTTCATCTTTTCCCTACTTGACCGGTAGAGAAGGAATCCCTTTATTCATTGGAACATGATCGAAACAATTGGCCTGGGTAGAGACTATGTAAGAGGGGAAAGAGCACTGACTGTCTTACATGATGTAAGTTTTAAAGTAGAGAGTGGTGAATTCGTTTCCATAACCGGACCCTCCGGAAGTGGAAAATCAACTCTGCTGGGATTGCTGGCAGGGCTGGATCGTCCTACCAGGGGCAGCGTAATGCTGGCAGGACAGGATTTAAATGCCATGGATGAAACCCGGCTGTCACGATTCCGGGGCAGCCGCATTGGTTTCGTATTCCAGAACTTTCAGCTGGTTCCCACCTTGACGGCTCTGGAGAATGTTAGCCTACCTCTCAGACTGCAGGATCAGCCGGAAGCCGATGAAAGGGCCGCCCGGATGCTTGAA
>JBHIXQ010000284.1:0-4266 GCA_041984705.1 Leptonemataceae bacterium
AATCTAGGAAAAATTGTTAGCCATGAAAAATTGTATTAAAATTGCCTGCACCAGGTGTAACGAAATATATACACTTTTATTTTTTTATCTTCTAACTATTGAAATGAAAGTTGTTTTGCCTGAATGAATCCAGATCATCCATGCAAGCAAGTCTGGACAGAAAAAAGGCCCGGATTTGCCTCCGGGCCCATTTCTGCTGATGGCGGCAGTAAACGAAATACTAAAGTGAAGGGGCTTTCTCTTCTTCTACCTGCTCTGAATGCACCAGATTCGGAGAATTTCGGATGGCTCGATATACCATTTCGTAGGTATTTCCAGCATTCCACATCATCCAGCCTACGCCGCCTCCGGAGTGATTGCCCCGAATTTGCTGAATGATATAATCTTCATTGTAGTTTGTAACCCTCCAGGCAAATGCCTGCAGCCAGGGCCTTACAACGGTGCCTTTGGGAGAAAGGGACAGTACCCTTTCCACTCCTTCTTTGTAGAAGTGATAGGGTTCATCGGCAGGGTTGTCGTAGCCTGCGTAGCCTCTGGAAAAATGCGAAGGATACAGCATAGGGGACATTATGTCTACGAAAAGAGAAAGTTCATTTAGCCTCTGTCCGGTGGTGCGAATGTCTACTTCCTCGCCCCAGGCCACCACGCCAAATACATCGATGGCAATATGAACTCCGGTGCCCCGGCTCATGGTAAAGGCAGCCGCCAGGAATCGTTTCAGATTCTCGGTCTTATCATGCACATCTTTAACATTGTGGAAATGTACGCCGGAAAGATCTCCTTCCGCTGGATACCTTACATAGTCGAATTGAATCTCGTCCACTCCGGTAGTTAGCAGTTCATGGACAATCTTCAGGTTGTACGCCTGTACCTCATCCTTGCCTGCATCCACCCACAGATTCCGGCCTTTTACCTTCAGTATGCCGTCCGCTGAGTTCCTATCCTTAATTGCAAGGTCCGGTCGGACTTCAGATAGATTCTGGTCCTGAAACAGAGCCATTCTGGCAATTACATAGACTTCGTTATCGTGAAGAAAGCGGATTACTTTTGACAGATCTCGAATTGGAGGTCGATGACGTCTGTATTGTTCTACTTCCGGAACTTTAGACGCATAGTTTACGACGCCCAGGATATCCTTAACATCAAATACAATAGCATTGGCGCCTGACTCTTTGAGATGCTTAACTTCGCGCATCAGTCGGCCAGGAACCGTATTATCCCCTCGCAAATAGATGGCTCGAACCGGACGTTCTTTTTCCCATCCCAGGGGGCTGTTTTGTAGCGGGCTGGTTAGAGGTTCCGGGATGGCGACCGTGCTACCTTCTTTACAGTATTTCTTTCCAAAGGCTTCCGGATTCTCACGAATCAGGGCATCTTCCAGATCCCCCCGATGAAAAACCCTGCTAAACGAATAGTACTCCCGGGCCAGATAGGCTGCACTGAGGGGCCTATCGCAGCGGTGGAGAATCTTATCTCCTTCCACTACAGCCTGCCCGGGCAAACCTTCCAGAAACTGAACCACCAGGGGATCCGGCTTCTCTTCGGGTTCAGAATTCCCGGTCAGAAAATCAGGCAACTGGCCAAACTGACTCAAGGCACTGAACTGACTGAAATCTACGGGTTTCCATTGCTGCACCAGCAAGAGAGAACCTGCAGTGATAAACAGGATACCCAGGGTTGCCAGCGATCGAACCGGGGGCTTGAGGGAGAAAAGGACCAGTCTGTCTAGAATATAGCTCCAGACCTTAATGATGCTCTGCACAATAACCACGTTGCAGGAATTGGAGGACCGCTTTTAGTGTCAATTCCGATTCAAAGCTGCTTGACCCACTGTTCAAATCCGACGAACCGTCAGTAATGCACATTTCTGTCATCTCCGGCTCCCCCCGAAAAGACAGTAATTCTTTACGAGTATCCAGAGCTCTCGTGAAAAATCTCAATGAACGAGGGCATAATTGTCCTTCTCCCATAGATTTTCATGATGCGGACATCCCTCTGGTGGGTAGGGGATCACTGGATCCGACCAGTCTCAGTAGCTTTCAAAAGGAGCTCATCGATTCCATGCGAGCGAGCTCGCTGGTAATTTTTGTAGTCCCCGAGTATAACTGGATTACCAGCGGCGAAATCATCAATGCCATTCATCAAATCGGAAATAAAGATTTGAAAGATGTTTTTCATAATCGAACGTTTGCGATGGTAGGAGTTTCAACAGGTCGTGGCGGTCGCCGACCGGCCATCGAAATGCAGACCCTGGTAAATAAGATGATCAGCTTTACCGATGGTCGCTCCATCGTTTCGCCCAGGCTCCTGGAATCGCATGAAACAGAAAAGAACCTGGATGCTCAAGGCGAATCCCTGGGAAATACGATCTATGAAAAGACCATGAACGATTTTCTCAATTAGTCGCTGGAAATCACCCAGATGTGGTTCGCCGGCCGCTAGAGCTTTACAGCGCCACAGCCAGACGAATGGCTGGATCGGCGGCCGTTGGGCTGGATTTCTCAAGGTTTTATTTTCACGTATTCAATCAGGGAGTCCCACTCTCGAAGAAAAGAAAGACCCGCCTCTTCGAGCCGGGTCTTCTCATTGGCGCTTTCGTCTTTTTCAGGCGAAGCGCTAACTTATTCTAGCGGGGGTTAGCCTTGAGCTACCCAGAGGTTGCACCAACCGGCAGGGTTGATTGGGCCTTTAACAGCCTGGCATCCTCCACAGGAAGAGCCACCAGTAGGCTGGGTGTACAGTGCGCAATTGCTACAGCTCTGGCCTGCTTTGCTGCTAACATCTACATATCCATTCTGAGTTCTTGTAGCAATATCTGCTTCGGAAAGACCGCTTGTATCAGTGCAGCTTACAGCGCCCTGATCGGATCCTTCATCGGCAGGTTTACGGCAATACGACAGAAAAGTTCCAGCGCCTGCGATAGCAGCGCCAGCGACGAGTCCTCTTTTCAAAAAGTCCTTGCGTGAATACTTATCCATGCGGCTAGGAACACTTGCTGAAAGCAGCGTGTAAAGCCCTATCTATTAAAAAATCCCTAACATTCAATTGAGACTCAGTCTCATGGTTTCTGGTGGCCGCGAAAGTGGCTGTGCACCCTTCGGGCGGAGCGGGTGCACAGAATCTCTACCAAAAAGGTAAGTCAGGGAAGAATCAAGTCAGCCTGTCCTATGGGGCCGTGAAAGCCTCTGTATAGAAGGGCTTTTCTGGACTCGGATGTGGGCGAAAAGGAACATAGAAAGGCACCCTTTTCGGGGACCGAGATTGTATGGAATGGATTGCCGGAGTACAGACCGATCAGAGGATCCTCTCTCCGAGTGTTCCATCTGCTTACCAGAAGGTTCCAGAGAGGAAGATCGGCTTCTTCGAGCTCAATAAACCAGGGTCCGGTCCATTTTTTATCATAGATGCGAAATAACCATGTATGACCGGTGCGATAGAACACAAGGTTGCTTTCCGGAATTCCCATCTTCAGTGCCTGCTCGCGCATGGCCGCCGTTCTATAGAAGACATAGCTGGATGGTAGCGAGTCTTTGTCCAGGCCTGCGAACTCCTTACGTAGAGATACAATGCTCTTTCGGGAAACTGCTTCGTTAAGGTTGCCCTGGTAATTTTTCTTTACTTCCCGTAGCTGTTCTTGACGAACCTTTTCCTGGTCAGTCAGGTATTGATTGATCTTTTCATTCTGATTGGCAAAGGAGTATCGGCCGGATGAATGCTTTTTGAATGCCCCGGTGCGAAGCTTCCAGTACACCTGTCTTCTTGCCGATTCTTCGATTCGCTGCTCAGAGATACGACCTTCCTTTACAGCCTTAACAATGGCCTCAAACATTCTTCTTGTATTGGGGCCTTCTGCGGTCAGCAGTAGAACATCCACTCCTGCTTGCAGAGCCAGAATGGCCGATTCACCGGTTTCGTATCGATCGGCTATGGCCTTCATTTCCATGGCATCCGTAAAGATCAATCCTTTGAAATTCAGTTCCTTACGAAGTAACTGTTGCAGAATTCTAGAGCTAAGAGTGGCCGGATATTTCTGGTCCAGCGCTGGAAAGAGAATATGGGCTGTCATCAGGGCAGGTGCATTCTGATCGATGGCCTCCTTGAACGGAATCAGTTCCTGCGACTTCAGCTGATCCAGGGTCTTGGAAATCGTAGGAAGATCATGATGGCTATCAACAGTCGTATCACCATGGCCGGGGAAATGCTTGATTACTGGTATTGAGCCTGCCATTTGCACGCCTTCCATGTAGGCCAAACCCATCTGTGTTA
>JBHIXQ010000285.1:0-4263 GCA_041984705.1 Leptonemataceae bacterium
ACCCTTAAGATTAACTTTCGCAATCTAACTTCCGAGCCTCACTCGTTGCACTTTCATGGTACCCATGATGTGAATTTCGATGGATGGGAGCCCATTCCCGCAGGTAAATCCACAGAGTACATTATTCAGGCGGGTCCTGCAGGCGTGCATCCCTATCATTGTCATACAGCTCCCATTGACGTGCATATTGCCCGTGGTCTCCTGGGTGCCTTGATCGTAGATCCGATTCAGGGACGTCCACCGGCTCGCGAAGTAGTTCTAATACTGAATGGTTATGATTTAAACAATAGCGGTCGAAACGATCTGTTCTGCTGGAACGGAATAGCCGGTTATTACAGCCGGTATCCCATCAAGGTGCGAGTGGGCGAGCTGGTTCGACTGTATGTTGTAAATATGGTGGAATACGATCCAATTGCCAGCTTCCATTTGCATGCTCAGACTTTCGATGTTTATCGCACCGGTACCGGTCTTACACCGGATACTCATACCGACATCGTAACTCTGGGGCAAACGGAGAGGGCAGTACTTGAGATGCGTTTCCCCAGAAAGGGGCGCTATATGTTTCATCCGCATCAATCCTATATGGCTGCAAGAGGAGCCATGGGCTGGATTGTGGCTGTCTGAATCTGCCATCGCAGTAGATTCATCGGAAGTGCTTTATGTCTTTATTTAATAGAAAGAACCTTCTTACCGGTGCTCTGGTTATATTCTTCGGCCTGGCCGGTTTCTTTATCACCAGATCCTGGCTGGCCCGGGGAGAGCAGAGTCTGGAGCGACCCTCCAGAACGTTACAGAGTCTGGACCAGGTTACATTGCAAGATAGCAAAGGCAGAGATGTGCCCATGTCTTCGTATCAAGGGCAGCCTCGAATTCTATATTTGGGTTACAGCCACTGTCCGGATATGTGTCCCATGGCATTGTCCAATCTAAGTCGGGCTATGCGAAAGGAACCGGAATTACAGAAATCGCTGCAGACCATATTCATTAGCGTGGATCCTGAAAGAGATAGCCCCGAGCAACTGGGACGATATGAAAAGCAGTTCGCTCCTTTAAGACTGGCTGCTTTGAGTGGTGCCAGAGAGGAGATTGAGATCCTTGCTACGGATCTGGGAGCCAGGTACGAAAAAGCTCCGGCCACAGGAAATCCTTCCATGGGACAGTACGGTGTGAATCATTCGTTGTTTTTCTATTTTATTGATCGCGAAAACAGGCTGGTGGCTACCCTTCCATCGGGCATCAGCCCTGATGCAATTCTGGATGCCGTACACCAGCATCTGGATCCCTGAAGAATCGTTGGTGAAATAACATCGCCGAGCCGGCCAGGATCGGCCCGGAGATCAGGAGTTTGTCCCGGCGATTTTCGCACAGTGGCAAACAGGCAATACAGGTTATGGTTCACTCTGGGCAACAATCAGGCAGGGTTTGCTGGTATTTCCCGCAAACCCTGAAGAAAATAGGTAAACACATTTCCTTTGCCCTTGAGCTCTACCGTCCCCCTTTGCTCCAGCACAAAGTCATCTTTAAGAAGCTCTGCTGTCTGCTCCGATATATGGATGCGACCGGGCAGGCTATGGGATTCCAGGCGGCTGGCCACATTTACTGAATCGCCCCATACGTCGTAGATAAATTTCTTTTCACCGATGACGCCGGCCACTACCGGTCCTGTATGGATGCCGATGCGAAGATCCAGTTTGCTTCCATCTTTGAATCTAAATTTTCCTGCTTCTTTCATAATATCCAGAGAGAAGCGGGCCACCGCGCTGGCATGTTCCTGCATGAAGCTGGGAAGGCCGCCCACTACCATATAGGCGTCACCAATGGTCTTGATCTTTTCCAGGCGATAGGTATCGGTGAGGCGGTCGAAAACAGAAAAAACCCGATTCAGTATTTCGATGATCTGATGCGGCTTTCTGGATTCTGCAAGACTGGTAAAACCTACGATGTCTGCGAAGAGGATGGTTACTTCCCGGGCGCTCTGTGCAATAACCTTCTTCTGGGACTTCAATTCCCGGGCCACCGGCTCGGGTAGAATATTCAGCAGTAGTTTCTCAGCGCGATTCTGCTCCAGAGCAATCTGTTCGAACGCTTCCTCCACTGATCTGCGAGTCTCATCGTTCTCCTGCATTATGGCTCGCACTCGGCCCAGTACTTCGTTGTATCGTTCTGCGATTTGCCCAACTTCGGTAAAAGGCTCTACTGGAACATCGAAACTCAAATCGCCGGTCTTCTTCTGATGGTCCATGACAAGAAATAGATCGATTAGATCTGTTCTGGCTTTGTGTTCGGAAATATTCAGGCCTTCCCTTTCTTCTTCCACGCTAACACGCAATGGAAAGATTCGATTCAATGTCCACAGTAGCAGATACGTAATTAGAAAGGCACTGCCACCAATGCAAATGATACCAAGGAGCTGAACCAGGAGTTGTTCGCTAAAGCCCAACCCGGTGCCCAGAATACTGGAATCCCCAAACAGGGCCACAGCCACGGTTCCCCAGATTCCAGCCACTAGATGTACAGGGATGGCCCCTACAGCATCATCGATCTCCAGCTTTTCCAGAAGCATCTCTGCTGGCCGAACCAGAGCGCCTCCTATGCCTCCAATCAACACTGCTTCGCCAGCAGTCACTGCATGGCAGCCGGCCGTTATGGAGACCAGCCCGGCCAGAGAACCATTCAATGGGGCGGTGGCTTCCGGGTAGCGATGAAAAATCCAGCCCACGGCCAGAGAAACAATAAGTCCTGCTCCGGCTGCCAACAGGGTTTTCATTATTATAGGTGCCACAGAAGCGTTCATGGCCATGGAGCTACCGCCGTTGAATCCAATCCAGCCGAACCATAGTATGATACCGCCCAGCATGGCCATGGGAAGATTACCGGGATTGATCTGTTGCACCTGGCCATTTATGAATCGGCCGGCCCGGGGGCCAATCACCAGTAGAGCTGCAAGGGCTACGGAGCCTCCAACGCTGTGAACAACAGTGGACCCTGCAAAATCTACAAAGCCCAGAGATTCCAGCCATCCCCTTGAGTTGGCGGCGAAAAGCCCATGCCAGGCCCAATGCCCCAGAACCGGATAGATGATTAGGGATACCAGAGCGGTAATGATCAAATATCCTTGAAACTTTAATCGCTCGGCTACGGCACCGGAAACGATGGTGGCCGCAGTTCCGCAGAATGCCAGTTGAAAGACGAAAAATCCGGGGCTGGCACCATCGGTATCTTCTAGAAATTCAGGCGCGAACAATCCAGTGCCAAGAAAGCCCATAAGCGTGGGGCCAAACATAAAGCCAAATCCCAAAAACCAGAAAGTCATTGTGGCCAGGCCAAAGTCCGTGATGTTTTTGATGGCTACATTAATAGAGTTCTTATTTCGCGTTAGACCGGACTCCAGGCAGAGAAAGCCAGCCTGCATAAACAGAACCAGAGCGGCGGAGATCAATACAAGCAGGGAATCCAGAGACGAAGATGATGCAGGATTCATAGAGGCCTCCAGGGCTGCCCGGATCCTCCAGAAATCGCATGCGAATGTGGCTAAATGCCTGGTGTTCGGGCATGCTCTGGAAAAAAACCGGAATTAATCTATGATAACTGCACTTTGTGTACCAGATAGGCAGCCTGCCGGATATCTATGCCAGAATTTCGCTTAATGAGTGGTGTCCAAACACCTGCGAATGCATCCTGCCTGGGTCCGACTGAAGCGAAACGCTGGTTCATTATTCTGGACCCATCCATGCCAGAGTTCGCCCGGGAACCGTCCCGATTACTGATGCTCGATTCCGTAGCCTTCGGTAGAGTGCTCTCTGTCCGGTCCGGGTGCGGTTACCGAATCAATGCTGAACTCCAGAGACTGCTCGAACGGATGTGCGCGAATGCTGCAGTTGGCCACGGAGCACTGTCTGCAATAGTGCTTGATGCATGGATCTATATGGGTGTGAAATTCGCCGTTTATTCCGGTTACCGCCAGCACCTGCTTTTCGAATAATTCCACCACTTCATGAATCTTCTTGATTGTGTAGTGTTCCGGCACCGCTGCATGTAGATCTATGTGACTGTATTTACCGCTTCTTAGCGTGCGCATTTCATGGACAGAAATGATTTCCGGTACCCGGTGCTGATTCATGGCACCTACCAGCTTTTCCAGAAGCTCTGGATCTTCGTTGTCCATCAAGCCACCGACAGACTCTTTTACAAGCCCGGCTCCAGTATAGAACAACCAGGAAGAGAATAGCAATGCAATGGCCGGATCCAGCCAGGACAGCCCGG
>JBHIXQ010000286.1:0-320 GCA_041984705.1 Leptonemataceae bacterium
TACTGAGTGCTAGCGCCCTTACCCTGTTTCAGCTCTTGAAGATAGGCACTGAGCCTGCGAATCTCAGCCTGGCGGGATTCTACATCCGGCTTCGCTGCATCGATGATATCTTGAAGCTCCTCTATGCGATCATCCAGAACTACCATGTCGGATGCGTACTTCGCTTCCAGGTTCGCTCGCTCTGTGGCATCGGCAGCCTCGATTTCTTCGCGCATTTCCAGAAGCTGTGTGCGAAGAAGATTGATTCTGGACTGAGTTTCCCCGTATTCCGGATGAGCTTCCGCCAGCTCTTTTTGAGCCTTTTGAATCTGCCGGGCCAG
>JBHIXQ010000286.1:330-4247 GCA_041984705.1 Leptonemataceae bacterium
TCCTCGGTACTCAACACGGAATCCAGTGTATCGCGGAGAGCTTCTCGGTCGCTACGAAACTCGGTCACCCAGGCATCGCCGCTGGATTCTGGCTTACTGTTTTCAAACTCAAGCCAGTAAGTGGAGCTTTTTTCCACACGATCCAGTTGTGCAAGCAAGGCATCCCATCGTTTTTCGGTGGGTGTGGGATCATCCGAATGAGGCTCTTCGTTGGCTGCATCGATCATGTCTCGCCTGTCGATAATCCAGTCTTTGATAATTCGAAGGGAAGCTACCGTTTCATTCTTATCCGGATCCTCACCGTCGGCAGTCGCATCGGCCACGGCTGTGGCAATGTCGCCATCGATCGCAGCAATCATGTCACTATAGGATTCACCGCGATGGTCCGTTAGAAACTGCTTTAAATCTCCCGAAACCTGTTTAGCAAATTCCAGCATGTCATCTCGAAGCTCTTCGCTTCGGTTTTCTAATGCATCCTTTGTAGGAACCTCGCTTTCGTCCGGCTCCCGATCCAGCTTCTTGATCAGCGCCAGCCGAACAGACTCTTCTGTAGATTTTAAAACTTCCTGAAGTCGAGTAATGTCTTCTTCTAGATCAGCCAGAGCTCGCTTTTTTTGATCCTCTGCATGTGCTTTCTCTTCGGCCTCGGCGTCTTCGTCGTCGAGGGTTTCCTGTAGTTCCTCCAGAAGATCCAGACGTCCCTGAAGCGAACTAAGTGCGCTGGAGACCGCGGGACTTGCTGCTTTTGCAATCTCATCTTTGATCTCAAGAATGGCCACCGCCCGGACATGGACATTATCCGGCGAAGGGGCTTCTTGCGGATAATCCTGGGAGCCTTGCAGAGTTCGCAGGGCCTCCCCGGCCTGCATGGTATTGTTCAAAGCTTCTACCAGTCCCAGAGCCTGTCTGGTCTGCTCTCGATTGTAGGCGCTTTCGTTTTTCTCGCGAATGGTATCGAAGTACTCGTCTTTCGCAGACTCTACCTGAGTTTGCAGAGGAACATCTGAGGCATCCTCCACACTTTTCATTTGAGTCATGACAGCACCCAGGGCGCTGGCTGCATTGCGCAGCTCAATCTGAATCAGCTCCTGGGCTTCGCCGGAGTTCTGAATCTCCAGATCAATCCTTGCCTGCTTGTAGGCTTCGCGAGATTCATTCAAGCGCTCCTCCGCCAGACGCAAAGTCTCGGTAGTGGATTCCAGATCGTCTTTCAGATCTCCCAGTGCATTGTTTCGCTGTTTTAGATTGGGCTGAGAAAGGGCGGTGCGAATGAGCTCCCGCTCTGCTGAGTAGTTAAATTCTCCGGCCAGCTTTTCCATTTCCAGAGACAGGGCCTGTGCCGTTCCATGCAGAGCCTTCCAGCGGTTGGCAAGTGTGGATGTACTTCCATTTCCCGAAAGGATTTCATCTCGAAAGGATTGCAGTCGATTTCGAAATAGAATCAGAGGATGAGCCGATGCATCCTCACCGCTGAATTCGGAAAGTAGCGCACCCAGGTCCGAAAGCATATCATTTACATCATCTGCAGCGGGAACGGTTTCATCATCCAGACCGGCTACATCGGAGATAAAGTCCGAGCTTGCCTGAAGGTTTTCTCCTCTTGCAGCATATAGTTCGAAGTCCGTTTGTTCTTGAATCAGCTGTTCCAATAGAGATTCGTAGGTCGCCGGATCTGCATCTGGATCCATTCCCTGAAGCTGAAGGGCCAGATCCCCGGCTTCTCCAGCGGTTACATCATAGGCCAGCTGAAGTAGATCGGTTTTCGTCTTACCGGTCTGTACCCTCCAGTCTGTAACCGCAGCCATTTCCAGACCGGCTCCATGCTTTTCTGCGATATCCGCATAATGCTTAACTCTGCGAGCTCGCTCCAGCCTTTGAGCCTGGCGTTCTCGTTCTCTTCGAAGCACTTCCCATTCGTATTCCGCATCGGTCATCAGATACGGATCATTGGCATTTCCGGTAATGTGCTGACGATACAGTCCATCTTCCAGTTTTCCTAGAACGAGTTCGCGGAGGCGGGAATCTTCATTTATTGACTTGCTGAAAAATTCAGTGGCAATGGCCTCTTTGATATCTGCCAGGGCCTCAGCACGAAGTGCTTTCGCATCCAGATCCTGCTGGGATCCTTCTTCCACATCCTCCGGCCAGAGCTCTTCGGCTTCACCCTTCTGCTTGATAATATCATTGATGATTCTAGAAATCTCAATTCCGTGTTCCAGATATTCCTTGTCCAGACCGGCCACCAGCTCTCGGATCTCTTCGATGCTATCCATGGCCTCGAAATTGAAATCCTGGCTGCCCTGTAGTTCCTGAGCTCGCTCTACAAATAGTTCATTACCGCGAATATCGCGCTCAATATCTCTAATATAGAGAGCATAGTCTGTGCGATTCTCTTCTCTCGAGAGCCAATCACCTATCTCTTCCCGAAAGGCATCTGCCTTCATGCTCTCCAGGTCCTCCCGAAGCTCATCTGCGAACTGACGGCGATCATTCAACAGTCCGGATGATGGATCTTCCGAATAAAGAGTGCCATCCAGCTCCGACTCTGCGCGAAGCAATATGGATTCAAATCGAGCAATAGAATCCTTCATCTCCTGCCCTTCCCTGATATAAAAATCCCGAAGCCGATCATTGTTGGTAGACGAGTCACCCAGAAGGCCCAGAAGCTCCTGAAAATATGCATGGGCTTCCTTCGCTTCCAGTAGTGCAGCTCCCCCTCCCCGAACCATGCTGGCCAACTGCTCGGAAGAACCATTCCAGCGATCCCGTTCCTGATCTATGTAGTCGTGAAGGTCTGCCTCGGCCTGTGCCCGGTTTTCTTCGAACTCATGAAACTTCTCTGCATATTTCGCACGACCTTCTTCGATTTTGGTCTGCACGGCCTCAAGCCAGGCATCTCTGGCACTTTTCAGCTTCTTGTGTTCTTCTTTCCAGATTTCTTCGGCATCTGCGCGAGAGGTCTTCGTGGCTTCCATCCAGACCAGACGATCCTGATACAGATCTTCTTCCGCCTCTTCAAATACCTGAAGCCCCTGGCTTATGATTTCCTCAACCTGTCTCTGGTATTCCAGCGGGTCAGGACTGCCTTCTTCCGAATTCATAGCTTCTTCGCTTTGCTCCAGAAGGTCTGCGGTCTCCTCCTCCACCCGGCTTTCTGCATCCTGAATGGCCTGATCTCCCATCTCTTCGGCGGATCCGGATTCATTTTGAACTTTGGCGCTCAGATCATCCGCTCGCTTGAGTGCAATGTAGCGGTTTTTAGCTTTCAGAAGATAGAAATGCTCTCGCATCTCGAATTCATTTCGAATCTCAGCTTCTTTTTTTGCGATAGCCTGATCCAGTGCCTCAATCTGGCTGTCATCCAGAGGTCCAATGGCATCTCGTGCCTCAGCGATGCGAGCTGCCAGGTCTATTTCAAAGGCCTCCACCAGACTTTCATTTAAGCCTTCTACCAGAGTCTCCCAGCCGTTTAAATCCAGTTCCGGATTGTTCTCGAAAGTGGCTTCTGCTGTAGCGATAATTTCCTGGTATTCCTGTTCGGAAATCTCAAGGCCTTCGATGTTCTCCTGCTTGAGGCGAAAGTCGGCTTCTCGCTCCTGAATCAGTCGCGACGCTTCCGTTTCCCAGTTGCTCAAGGCTGTATCATATTCTGCTTCCAGCGCATCGCGCTTTTCCTGCTCCTGATCTTCATCCAGATCCCGTTCTCGAATGCGATCCTGACGGTACTGTATTTCCTGAACGGCATCCTCTTCCCAATCCGCCTTCAGAGACAGGAGTCCTGACTGGACATAGCTTCGCCACTGATTCAGGTCCTGCATGTTTGTAGCACGATTCAGATAGCCTTTCAGGGCCTGTTCATCTTCTCCTCGAAAATGCCTGAAAGGTTCGGCCACCAGGGATGGAGGGAACACAAAAAT
>JBHIXQ010000287.1:0-3911 GCA_041984705.1 Leptonemataceae bacterium
TCTTTCAAGTTCGGCGCTTTATTAAGGGCCGAAAAGAAGACCTGGTGATTGCTACCGTTGGGACCCCGGGAAGGTTTTTGGCGGCTCTTGTCCGGCTACCCCGATCCCTGTATATATTGCACACGATTCCGTCTGTGCCAGGAAATTTATTCAAGAATTGGATCTATCGGCAGCTATTTGCCTTACTTACAGCCGTCGGACCAAATATCGTCACTGTTTCGAAATATGCCAAGAGTAGAATCCAGCAACTGTGGCCCGGCTGCCAACGTCGCTCTCAGATTGATGTATGCTATAGTACTGCAGGCCCTCCCCTGATGGCCCGACCGGAGCCCGACTTACCGATCATGATATTGACAGTAGGTCATGTGGTAAAATACAAAGGAATACTGGACTGGCTGGAAGTCATTCGATCGATTCGGGAGAAAGAGTCCGATATACCGCTGCGATTCGTCTGGATCGGTGATGGCGACATGCTACCGGAGGCCCGCAGTATTCTTGTGCAGCGCGATTTGCATGAAATCGCTGAGATCCCGGGACATCAAAAAAATCCTGGTGATTGGTATCAAAGAGCCCATATTTATTTTCAGCCCTCTCTCCTGGAGAACCTTAGTCTGTCGGTACTTGATGCGCTACGTTTTGGTCTGCCTTGCGTGACAACCACCGCAGGGGGTCTGCCTGAACAGGTAGAACATGAATGGAATGGCTACCTTACGGATTGCGCTGATACCGATGAAATGTGCAATGCCCTTCTACGTCTGGCATCTGATAGTGCTTTAAGAAGGCAAATGTCCGAGGCAGCAAGGCAGAGCTACGAGACACGATTCGCACCAGATCAATGGGAAAATTGCATGGAAAATCAGCTTCGAAACGCCCGCTTAAAGCGAGAGAAGTGACTGAAGTTCCCGACGACGCAGAATAGAGAATAAAAGTCCCTTCACGTATCCCATATCCTTATTCATTAACCACTCCCTGTATTCATCCAAAATCGAAGTCGCGATTTCACTGCCAACATACCCGGACTGAAGATTCGCCTTCCCAAGGCGATTGATCCACAATTGCACATCTTTTCGTAACGCAACACAACGGACCTTGTCCAGACTACCAATCAGTCCGTGCAGAATAAGAGTCCGGTTATCGGCGAAAATGCCGAAGGCTTTATGAATGAGTCGTTGACGAATGCGATTCGCGTTCTTCACCTGGATGGCATTGTGCCTGCTTCCTACCGATTCTGCATGGCGGCGATAATCAAGCAGGACAAGGGGCAAATTGGCCATGCTACCGTGTTCCATAGCTCGAGCCCATAGATCGTAGTCCTCCGCATGCTGAAAATCTGGATCGAAGGCAAGGCCGGCACTCTTAAATGTGGAACTTCGCAGCAATACCGTCGGATGATAAATGGGATTCTGAAATAACGCCCTGAATCGCAGCGCATCGCTATCCGGCTCCGGGAAAATATCGTGAGAGCGCAATCCCGCTCCGAATACCCTTACAGCCGTTCCCAGCACAATACAACCGGTATTCGCCTCCAGATACTCGACTTGACGGAACAGGCGCTCAGGTCGCGCTACATCATCCGCATCCATGCGTGCAACATATTTACCTCGGCTGAGTGCCAGACCTTCGTTTAGGGCAGGCACCAAGCCTCTCCCGGTTCGCCGGATTACTCGGATTCGTCCATCTCTTCTGGAAAAACCATCGAGAATCTCCGGCGTCGAGTCGGTTGATCCATCATCGATCGCTATCAGTTCAATATCCCCAAAAGTCTGATCCAGAATGCTCTGCACCGCTGTGTGCAGGTATCTGGCTCCATCTCGAACGGGAAGTATTACGCTTACGACAGGCAAAAATAACTCACAGATAACTGAACAAGATCAACAGATGACAATTAATAATACGCAGTCAGTCAAAGCAGGGCCGTGCAAGATCCGGGGCTAGCCCGATATTGAACCATCGGTTGGGTTCAGATAATAGGAGCGATACCATTCGACGAATGCTGCTATTCCATCAGCCAGCCCCGTGCTCGGTTGGAACCCAAATTCTTCCCTCAGAGAGGTAATATCTGCATATGTGGCTGGGACGTCTCCAATTTGCATTGGTAGCATGTTACATCGAGCAGGTTCGCCGAGCGCTTCTTCCAGAGCCCGGATCAGGTGCATGAGCTTCACAGGATTGTTATTACCGATGTTGTGAATTCTGAAGGGAGCGGAGCTCCGGGTCGGCCCCCACTGCGACTGATCTTTTTCGGAACCCCGGGGGGGTTTTTGTACAACCAGGTCTATACCATGAACGATATCATCAATATATGTAAAGTCCCTGAGCATCTGTCCTTCGTTAAAGACATCAATCGGTTCACCGTTTAAGATGCGAGACGTGAACAGGAACAGTGCCATGTCAGGCCTGCCCCAGGGGCCATAGACGGTAAAAAACCGTAATCCGGTGGTGGGCAGGCCGAATGAGTGGCTATATGAATGGGCGAGCAACTCATTGGCCCTTTTTGTTGCACCGTACAAGCTTACTGGATGGTCCACCGGGTCATCAACAGAAAAGGGCATGTGTGTGTTCGCCCCATAAACCGAACTCGAGGAGGCATAAACCAGGTGCTCCACGGCGTTGTTCCGGCAGCATTCGAGGATGTTTCCGAATCCCACCAGGTTGCTCATCAAATAGACCTGGGGATTCTCCAGGGAATATCGAACGCCTGCCTGCGCGGCGAGATGCACCACCTTTCCGGGCTGAGTTTCGTTGAATACGCGATCCAGATCGTTTCGACTGGCGATATCCACCTCGTAGAAAGAGTTCAATCCGCCTTCCTGAAGTTGTCGCAGGCGCGCCTTTTTTAGTTCGATGTCGTAGTAGTCGTTCAGGTTATCTAATGCCACGACTTGCTTACCGGCCATCAGATATTTCCGGGCAAGGTGAAAGCCTATGAAGCCGGCGGCACCTGTGATGAGGATACGATCCGTCATACCAGACCTTTTTCCTCCAGAAGTCTCATAAAAATTGCACGCTGCTTATCCACCCAACCATGATTTGAGAACAATTCCACTGCCCTGCTGCGAGCCTGGCTACTGATAAAGTCATAATTGTCGATGATATCGATCAGCGCAGAAAAGAGCAAATCCACATCCGGCACCAGCAGCTCATCCCACGAATCAGCGAGCGCAATAAGTCGACCGCCCGTTTCGCCCAACAGCTCGGGCATCCCACCGGTGGCCGAACCCAATACAGGTAAACCACAGGCCATAGCTTCAATAGGAACGGTGGGGCATGGATCTTTGTATTTTAGGTGTAGCAGGATGTCAGCCATTTGATAGATGCCGGGAGCATCGGTCTGAGTATACTCACCGATCCTAATTACATAATCATCCAGCCCGAGTCGCTCCGTGCTGGACAAGAAATCTGCTTCACCGTTTGGCCAGCGAATGGGACCGGCAACGATAAGCTCCACGTCCATCCCTGAGTCCCGACATAGCCTAAGCAGTTCAAGCGCACGTACAACTCTGTAGGATTCCCAATGAGATCCAATGACCAGAATTTTCCAGGGCCTATCAGACGAACGCCGCCCTTCCAGTGGTTTGAAAGCGTCGGTGTCCACACAATTGTAAAGAATACTGGAAGGTGCCGGAGAATTCCATACCAGCTCCCGAGACGCATCTTCGCTGAACTTGCTCTGGTAGAGGATGTAATCGGCCTGCTTCAAGGGAATGGAAAGGAAACCATTAATTGAATCGCTGTTAGAACCCGCCCAGGCCGGATAGGCCACTCCGTTCTGATTCAGCACAACTATCGCTCCATTCCCTTTTGCCCAATCAATGTAGGGTTGCACATGTTCAGGCAGAGCGCTGGATACCAGATAGAGTATGTTGAATGGAACGCCAGAAGTAAATGCCTCATCTAGATGTAACAGTTTC
>JBHIXQ010000287.1:3921-4244 GCA_041984705.1 Leptonemataceae bacterium
GCCCAGAATGCCGGCAAAATTCAAAACGGGCGCACCGGTAGGGGGAGAGAAACTTCGCCGACTTAGTTGACGGGCAAGGCCCCGGCGGGCGGTCCTCTGGCGAATCCGCCCCGGTAGCGAAAAGAGACTACGAAAGTGCCTATTCATCAGGAATCAGGAAGCGGGAAACAATGCTCGCGATGGCACAGATTTATGCACCAGCCATCCCAGCAGCTTCCAGTAGAATAACCGGCTTCTTCGCACGTTGCGAACGGGCTTCTTAAGGCCCTGCAACAAGGCCATTCCCCTGGGAAGGGCGACGGGCTGTGAATCGAATACCAGCC
>JBHIXQ010000288.1:0-349 GCA_041984705.1 Leptonemataceae bacterium
TGGAAGCACTACCGTCCTTCTGTCTCAGTTCCAGATCGAAAAGCCATCCCTTCTTGGCATGAGCATTGAGGATACAGTGCAGGTTCAGTACCGGTTTGTTCTGGATCCCTGAATGTGCTTATAGTCCACCATCACCTTTTGTCCCGGGTGCTCGTCGGGGTGGCAGGGTCTTGGGTGCCAAGGTCCGTGAAACGGCGGCATCAAATTTCGCACCCGAGGCTGACTTTACGTATCCAAATTTTTCGCTATTCTGCAGGATCGGGCAATCTTTAAGACGATCGTGTATTGAACCATGTCCGCTGGCCGCCTATATCATGATCATCAAGGGCCGGAACCTGGAATCCTGTTT
>JBHIXQ010000288.1:359-3944 GCA_041984705.1 Leptonemataceae bacterium
AGGAAACATTCAGTCTATCTAACGGAGTAAGAATCCCTAAACTGGGGCCGGGCACATGGATGATAGGTAACGCAGAAGTCAAAGGTGCGCTACAGGTAGCTATCAAGCTGGGTTACAGACACATCGATACGGCTCAGGCATATCAGAACGAAGCGGGCGTAGCCCAGGCGCTGCGATTGCTAGCACGGCCCTGGACTGTTTCTGAGCAATATAGCCAGGAATCCAGGGGCCCTCAGCCTGTGGACCGAGGGTCGCCTGAAGAATAAAGCTCTGTATCATTGGCCGGGCCTTTCGGTTTTCCGGCTTTTCGGAAGCGTATATTATCGGGCCACTTCGTTGATCAGCTTGCCCAGGAGTGAATCGTGGGTGGTTACCGACTTTTGATTCGCCTCGTATTGACGCTGAACCTCAATCATCTTGGTCATTTCCTGAACGATATTAACGTTGGAAGCTTCGAGATACCCCTGCATTACCAGTGGTTCTCGATCCCTTTTGAACTCCAGCATGGGGCCGGATTCAGGAGTCACAGAATAGAAGCTATTTCCTTCCTTTACCAGATGTCTGGGATATTCCACTGTGCGAATCTTGATTCGGTCCAGAAGCACAGGGCTTTCCCACTGATTGGAAGTTTCGTTTACTGTAGTGTCTGGATCGTTGCCGATTTTGCCGTTGATCCAGACTTCACCGTTTTCCTTTACAGTCCAGTTCCAGCGAGCCACCTGAATGGGACCGTTTTCCCCCATTAGTCTGTGGCCATCGGAGGTTACCAGATAGCCCTCGCGATCCATAATGAAGGATCCATTGCGGGTTAGCTTTTCGCCACGGTCAGTCTGTACAACAAAGAATGCAGGAGATTTTTCTCCTCGATCATCCAGCATCAGATCGAATGGATTTCCGGTGGATTTGACAGCACCCTGCTCAAAGCGAACAAAGTTTTCATTGAATTCCACTCCGGTTCCCAGTTTGCCCACTGTAGGAGCCAGATCGAATCCTCCGGCGGGCACCCAGCCCATACCATCCTCTCTGGTCCGTTCCAGTAGCATCTCCGGAAAGGTTTTGAATATGGCTTCTTCTGATTTGTAGCCTGTTTGATCCACATTGGCAAGATTGTTGGCAATTACGTCCATCTTCTCCTGGTTCATCACCATGCCTGTGGTCGCCGTGTAAATACCCCGTAGCATAGGAAATGTATCGGCATTTCAGGGAAAAACGAAATGCTTGAATTTCTGGAAAAAAGGCCGAACTATAATGCAGGTGCAGATACAAGGGAACAAAGCGTCTGCGGATCAGGATTATTTTCTAAGCCTGGGTGCGGGCCATCATCAAGTGCCTCTAATAGAGGCCGCCATTCGTAAGGGTCTTTCTGTTATCGCCGTGGATAAGAATCCTCTGGCTCCGGGCTTTGAAAAGGCAGACCTGCAACTTCATGCAAGCATTCTTAAGCCATTCTGGATTTACCGGGCCATAGAAGAGCATTTTCCCAGAGGACAGATCCGTGCAGCGGGTTGCCGTAGCTACGGCCCGGCTGTGCTCAGTGCAGCCTATCTGGCCAGGCGCTTTGGAGTGCCGGGGTCCAGTCCTCATTCATTGATCCGGTTCCAGGACAAGAACCGACTCAAGACCTATCTGGCCAGCCATGGAATTGTGGTGCCGGAACGGATTGCCTGGAAGCCTGGTAAAGACCCATCGGATGTTTTGCGTAAGCGCGGTGTCTGGATTGCCCGAAGCGGGAAAGGTTCTGCCAAGCAGGGAATCGAAGTACTGAGCAGCCACGAAGAAAAGAAGCTGTATCTGGAAAAGCACGCAAAGAAAACTCCAGCCAATCGCTCATTGTTTATAGAGAAATACTACCAGGGCACAGAATTCATAGCCTATGGATTTGTATTGAATGGCAGGTTTCATCCGCTCACTCTTACGGAGAAAGTCATAAGTGACTGCGAGCCGATGTTTGCGGATCGAAGGCATCTATTTCCTGCAAGAACTTCAGAAGAAAATGCAAGAAGCATGGTTCAAACCTGTCAGAAGATTGTAGATCTTTGCAAATATGACAATGGCCCATTTTTCGCAGAATTTCTAATTCCAAAGCGAGGAAAGAATCCTCGCCCGCTTCTGATTGAATGTCAACCAGAAGTGGGAGGCGAATTCCTGGCGGATCGTCTGGTGCCGGAAATTCTGGATCTGAACTACTTCGATATGATGATAGATCTTCTTACAGATGGCCCCGGGCAGGCTGCACAGCATCTTCTGGAGGCTGGCATCTCTCTGAATCCGGAAGACCTATCCCATATTCTGGAGCCGCAGAAATCTGCAGTAATTTCATATATCTTGCCAACCCGAGCCTCCATTGAGGATCTTCGCATGCCGGTTAGCATGAAAGATGATCCATCCTTTGTTTTTCTGGAGCCTTTGAAACCCAGAGGCTATCAAATGGATCCGGCCAACGGAAATGCAGATAGGCCCGCGGTCTTTTTCTTGAAAGATTCCATCGATCATCAGCAGGAATTGATCAAGAAAGCGGATCATTTCGAAAGTCAGATTCGCCTTATTCCAGTTCAGGAACAGAAAAAAGGCCGGCGAAAGAGACCTCGAGCCCGGCGAAAAACCACTGGCCCCAGAAATCTAGCATTGAGCGTATCTCTGTGGAAACCTCTAATATAGAAGTCTGGAATAGCCACTATCTACGTCCTGAAAGCAAGCAATCCTATCCGGATGAATCCCTGGTAAGACTGCTTCGCACATTACCCTCAGGCCCTCCGCAGCTGGATGCACAGCTGTCTCCAGAGTCCGGCGGAATAAAATCTCGGGAGGAAAAACAGACTACTGGGGGGAAATCCAGTGCAGATGGTGGCCCCACCGACCGGGGAGAAACAGGACGGCATCCAGACCATAGATTCGCGCTCGACTTTGGCTGCGGTTCCGGACGCCACATTCCCCTTCTCCTGGAAAGCGGCTATACAGTTAATGGATGCGATTCCAGCAAGAATGCCATAGAGCATTGCAGCTCCCTGTATCCGGCGGCCAGTTTCTCTGTCTCCAAGGATTTTTCCGTGCCGACCTCCGGGGCCCCGGATGGTCTGTATGATGTGATCGTTTGCTGGGGTGTGTTGCACTATATGCCCACCCTGGAAGCGAAAAAGCTATTGAGCGTTCTGACCCGGGCACTGCGCCCGGATGGATTTATACTGGGCACATTGCGCAAGGATTCAGACACTCATTTCAAGCACTCGGCGGTTTCCGGATCATCCATTTATCTTTCCTCGGAGCAGGACCTGAATCTATTGCTGGGCGAAGAGTTTTCGAATTTCGAATATGGATACATGGAGCGGACCCCTCTGGGCAAGCTGGATCAAATTGTCGCTCACTGGTTCTTTCGCGCCAGAAAGAATGCTGCTTAATGGATTGCTATGACTCCTTCCTCCAATAGCTCAGAGGCCGCAAAGACCGGCTGCATTGATTACGAAGAGTCCGGCACGAATAATGAAGTTCACTGTCCGGTATGCGATTCTTCCATGCAACCTCTGTACATTATTGATCGATTTAGCCCTGCTCTGGATATCTGGAAATGTTCTGTCTGCAATCTGCAGC
>JBHIXQ010000288.1:3954-4228 GCA_041984705.1 Leptonemataceae bacterium
TTTTCCTACGAGGATGAGAGAAACCAGGAAGAAGCCAACGACATGGTCTGGACGGCCAGATTAAGAAATATTGCAAGGAGCAATCCACCTCCCGGTGATTTCCTGGATGTGGGCTGTTCCTTTGGGGGATTCGTAGCTTCTGCCAGCCGTGCAGGCTACCGGGCCAGGGGACTGGATCTTTCGCAGTTTGCAGTCTCAGAAGGTAAAAAGCATGGCCGGGATCTGATGTGTGGAGCCGTGGAGCCAGACGCTTTTAAGCCTGAAAGCTTTGATG
>JBHIXQ010000289.1:0-4217 GCA_041984705.1 Leptonemataceae bacterium
AAAGAGAAGCAGGTGCCGATCGAAATCTGTCTGACCTCCAATATCTTCACAGGTAAGTATGTTCGCCAGGAGAAAGACCATCCGGTGCGAAGATATTATGATGATGGTCTGGTTTGCACCATCAATACAGATGATCCGGAAATCTTCAATGTAGATCTCTCCGAAGAATACTTCAAATTCTATAAGCATCTGGATTTTAGCATCCCGGAACTGGTGGACCTGGTTCGGCAGGGTGTTTACTCAACTTTCCATAATGAACCGGCCAAGATCTGGAAAGGGTTTGAAAAGCAAATCCAGGCCTTACGGAACGAATACCAGCTGTAGCACCTCCTTTTCCCCGACTATGTACCGCAGACAATGTACCCGGGACTAACGTTTCAATTTATTCTGTCCACCCGCAGCACAGCCGCATAAAAAACAGGCATCGTGCACAATTAATGAGTCTAACTTTTCTGCACCAGAGTTAGGCCAAAATGAAACGGATGTACAACATTATTCTGGCAGCCCTGCCGCTGCTCGGCCCGACGTTACATTGCAGCATTCCTGTTCGAGAACTAAAAATTTCTACAGAAGAGCATTTCTCGGACTCCCTTCATAAGTCCGGTCTCACAGGCCCTTCCAGCTACAATCAGATCCAGGTGCTTACCAGAGGGAATGAAACATTTCAGTCGCTGCATTATCGAATAAGTCAGGCCCGATCCTCGGTGTTCTTTTCTGCTTATATTTTTCAGACAGACTCCACCGGGAAGCGCCTGATGGATCTGCTCAAGAGAAAGGCCAGTGAAGGACTGGATGTGCGCCTGATGCTGGATGCATGGGGCTCTATCTACTTCGAAAAGGAAATGGAAGTGGATCTGCGCGAATCCGGTGTTCGAATCCAGTATTTCCGTCCCCTTGAAATACTGCGTCCCTATCGTCATCTTCTGCGAAACCACAGAAGGCTAATTGTTATAGATGGACAGTACGCTCTCACAGGCGGTTTTGCTATTCAGGATGTCTGGGCCGATCTCTATGATTTCCAGATACAGGATCTTCAGGTCTGGATCCAGGGACCCATGGTACAGGAAATGGAAAGTCTGTTCATTCGGGACTGGTGCCTGGCTACGGAGAAGGAAGACTCCCTCTGCAATCTGGATTCCAGCTCCCTTGCTATGGAAACCATTCCCTCTCCTGATTCCAGGCACCCCCGGAAGCCCCTTCCCGGCCCGAATTCGGCCTGTAACTCCTTTCGCCAGGGTTGCACCGGACTCGCAAGCCTCTTACCTACCAGCGAATTTGATAATCCGTCCGCAAACTATAATTTCTATCTGGGTGCGATATCTCATAGTAAACGTAGAATCTGGATGGTTACTCCCTATTTTATTCCAGATGCAAGATTTCTAACAGAATTGGAAAAGGCCCGCAAGCGAGGAGTAGATGTTCGACTGGTCATGGCTTCCAGCGAAACCATCCAGGAATTTCCCGTGAACTATGTAAGGAATCCTTACGTTGAGGCCCTATTAAGGATGGGGGCCCGGGTCTACGTTTACGAATCCGGATTTCTCCATTCCAAGGCTTCTCTGTTCGATGAAAATCTGTCCCTGATCGGAACGTCCAACCTGGATCGTAGAAGCTTCAACTATAATCATGAGCTGGACATTGTATCCTATGACTACAGGACCAACGACGCTCTGGATACCGTGTTCCAGAGGTACATGAAATCATCGCGGGAGCTTACTCGAGAAGAGCTGGAGTCGCGCTCTCTCACTGTTCGGCTTCTGGAGCTATTCTGGTGGCCACTTATTCCACAGCTCTAGGTACGCCCAATCCCGATTATCGCTTATCCAGGATTCTCTTCACTGGATCCACAGAATCGATATTCGCAGAATTTGTCTGCTAGTGTCCGTGAACTCCGGATAGCGGGGCGAAAAGAAAATCTTAAAATAACACCGGACAGTAGCATCATCTCGAGAATGGCGGGTCGTTCCCTTCTGAAAAGAAGAGAATGATGCATACAGGGCCTGCATTTTACTTGCGCACAGCATTGGAGCTGTTAGAATCTGGTTACCGCTGGGTGTGGTCGCAAGTACGATCTGAGACTCTGTTGCCTGGATTCTAGATACCGATTTAGAATCTATCTACACAGGGGAGCCCTGGAACCTGACACGGCTCATACCGTCGTAGGGAAGCGATATGAATCTACATACAGTATTTACCAGTCCTTTTCCTGCACGGTTTGCCAACTGGAGGCACAACCAATGCAACCCGAAACATCCAACAAAGTTACCCTGGGCCCACTACCCGGCTCAGAGAAAAGATATCTGCAGAAAACGAGAAATGATGGAGCGGAATTAAAAGTTCCCTTTCGCCAGGTCAGACTCTCTGACGACTCCTGTTTTCCGCTCTATGATTGCTCCGGACCGTTTACCGATCCCGCCGCAGAAATAGATGTCACACAGGGACTGGAACAAGTGCGACTTTCCTACCTGAATCAGAGAGAGGAGTTAACAGAAGAAGAACGCAGCATCGGCCTGCCCGGCCAGTTCAAGCGAAAGACTCTGGTGGCCCGAGCAGGCAAGCGATGCACGCAGATGTACTATGCACGAAAAGGCGAAATCACCCCGGAAATGGAATTCGTCGCCCTGCGAGAAAATCTGGAACCAGAATTCGTAATGAATGAGGTGTCTCGGGGCCGGGCCATTATACCGGCAAATGTGAATCATACAGAGCTGGAGCCCATGGCCATCGGGCGCAATTTCCTGGTGAAGATCAATGCAAACATTGGTAATTCTGCAGTGCGAAGTTCCATTGAAGATGAAGTGGAGAAGATGGTATGGGCTACGCGCTGGGGAGCAGATACCATCATGGATCTGAGCACGGGAAAAGACATCCACGAAACCCGGGAATGGATCATTCGCAACTCACCGGTGCCGGTGGGAACTGTGCCTATCTATCAGGCCCTGGAAAAGGTGGATGGAAAGCCCGAAGAGCTTACCTGGGAAATTTACCGGGATACATTGATCGAGCAGGCTCAGCAGGGAGTGGACTACTTCACCATACATGCTGGAGTTCTGCTGCGATTTGTACCGACAACAGCGGCGAGAGTAACCGGAATTGTCAGTCGCGGTGGCTCCATCATGGCTCGCTGGATGCTGGCCCACCATAAAGAAAACTTTCTGTACACTCATTGGGATGATATCTGCGAGATAATGGCAGCCTACGATATTTCATTTTCCATAGGCGATGGCTTGAGACCCGGATCCATCGCCGATGCCAACGATGAGGCTCAGTTTGGCGAACTCAAGGTGCAGGGCGATCTCACTCGTCGGGCCTGGGAATTCGACGTGCAAGTAATGAATGAAGGTCCGGGACATGTTCCCATGAATAAGATCAAAGAAAACATGGAGAAGCAGCTGGAATGGTGCGATGAAGCTCCATTCTATACTCTGGGACCCTTAACCACCGATATCGCCCCCGGGTACGACCATATTACCTCTGCCATTGGAGCTGCCATGATTGGATGGTACGGAACAGCCATGCTTTGCTACGTTACCCCCAAAGAACATCTCGGCTTGCCCAATAAAGATGATGTAAGGCAGGGAGTAGTTACCTACAAAATAGCAGCGCATGCAGCGGATCTGGCCAAAGGTCATCCGGGGGCTCAACTCAGAGATGATGCCCTGTCCAGAGCACGGTTCGAATTTCGCTGGAAAGATCAGTACAATCTTTCCCTGGATCCAGAACGGGCCCGTAGCTTTCATGATGAAACCCTGCCGGGAGAAGGGTCCAGTGTGGCCCACTTCTGCAGTATGTGCGGACCTAAATTCTGTTCTATGGAGATTACCCATCAGATCAGAAAAATGCAAAGCGATGGTAACACAAACGGTGAAGCTGAAAACCCGGAAGCGGCGGCTGGCATGGAACAAAAATCCAGAGAATTCCTGGAAATGGGCGGAAAGATCTACGTAACGGATCAAAAGGAATAAGACATGCAAGAGACCTTCCCCGGGCCCGAAATCAAGCCCGGGGTATGTCTCTCGTAGGGCCCCACTGGCCGGTTCCATCGCGGCCGTATTTCAAGCGCCCCGGGCTGGACTCCCTATGGATTGATCAAATAGAAAGTGCTTTCTGAGGGAAACGTTGCGGTGGGCTTCTTTTGCTCAAGCTCTGCTATGCTTTTTGTTGCATCTCCATCATCGCACCAGGCAGACACAGTGGTATTGTAATGAAGTACATAG
>JBHIXQ010000290.1:0-4217 GCA_041984705.1 Leptonemataceae bacterium
TCGGTCATTCAATACAGTGATGTAATAAGCAGTATGATCATAGGTGGTGTAGGCATTCATTTTGCCGCCTATGTCGTTGGCAGCCCTGGAAATGGAGGTGCCCCCAGGACGTTTCCTGGAGCCCTTGAAAAACATATGCTCCAGAATGTGTGCCAACCCCCATTGCGCCGGATGTTCTGCGCAAGAACCTACTCTGGTTAGAATCTGAATGTTTGTAAGAAAGCTAGTATTTTCGATATGGAGTAGCTTCAGTCCATTAATCTTTTGAATATCGAAGGGGGTTACGCTCTGTATCATATTGATTCGGGTTCTCCTCTCTAAAGCCTCTGTTTTGCGCGGAATATCAATTTGCACTCCACGCTATTTATTCAGCCGAACGCATTTTGACTCATTGAAAAAGCGGTCATCATATTGCTCCTCATCCGCCATCGCATGAAAATGAGAATCAGTCAGCTCTTTAATAATGTAAGGAATTCGATCTTCTTCTGACGTCCACTTTCCGTCCAAAACGAAAAGATCTACTGTTAGAATTAGATCCCCGTTCATGTTCTTTTCCAGGTTGTACCGAGCTTTCTCCACTCCTTCACCCAGAATGCTTTCACCTGTGTTTGCAGCGAATACCTGGTACTGACCGTCCTCACTGTACACCTCTCGAAAAGCATCTTCCGGAGGATTGGCAGGATCCGGGTACTGCAATTTTCCTTCTTCCCCGGGTTCTACGGTATCCACACATAGCCATTCGGTGCCCCTTAGCTTTTCAGGATCGGGACCCGAGCAGGCCACTCCGGTTACTGCGGTGGCTACCAACAGAAAAAATGCCGTAGGAAACTTCATGATTGCAGGGTGCAAATCCTACCTTTTGGGGCCAAGCAGATATTACTTCCCCTTTGAAATGCCATGATCTGCAGGGCCGCGAATCGCCGGCCCTGAAAAGAACGAACGGAATATTTAGACAGGCTCGGCGCCGGGCCTGCAGCATTTTTGATTTGGAGGAGGGTTTGCTCTAGTCCGCATCACCCAGTCGAATGCATTTGGACTCAAACAGTTCAGGCACCCCGGGAACGGCCTCGGCCAGGCTATGGTATTTTTCACCCGTTAGCTCCAGAACCTTATAGGGCTCCTTTTCAACTATCTCTTCCCCGTTCTCATCCGTCTGGCGAAAAGTGAATAATAGTTTTGTTTCACTTCCCTCATGGCTCAACTCGAAGCTTCCTTTTACTCCTTCTTCTAGAAGGTTTTCGCCGGTTACCGGATCCAGAGCTTCAAACCCACCATCTTTGTGGTAAACCTCCACATACCCCGAGGTGTTGGTTCCAGCTGGGTCCTGGGCTTCTTTCGGGGAAGGGAACTTGAGGGCTGCTCGCTCTTCTTCGTCGGCAGAGCCGTTGCACAGCCATTTGCTGCCCTTTAATTCACCGGCTCCAGCTCCACAATGCAGAAGCAACAGGGAAAGGAAGACAGAAATCAGAATCTTATGCATGCACAGTTGTAATGAATCGCCAGCGAGATCGCAAGCAGGAATCCAATCCCTGAAGTTTATTTTTGGTTAAACATGGCCGGATCCTCTGTTTTCAGAGTGCTTCGAATCAATTCAAATCCTGGATTCGCTGTTTGATAATCCTTTCTGGGAATATGATGGGTTACATATACCCAGCGGTTTCCGGACCAGATCCGAAAGAAGTCCCGAACAATGCCCAGAGTTTGTCCGCCTTCGGCCAGGGTATGGGTTTCTCTCAGTCCGTTTTCTCCCAGTTCTTTGTATGTTAGATCCTGGATGGCTCCTGGACGAAATTCCTCGGAGTAGAGTTTTGTCATGAAACTGGCGAATTCTTTTAGCGATGCGAACTGCGGCTTTCGGAAATACTGAAACATGGTGAGTCCATCGCCGGTGGTTCGAATCATAATGTAGCGGCCCACCTCTGTTTCCTCATCCTCCATTACTGTCCAGTTTCCAGGATACTGGAATCGAATACCATCCCTGTGAAACTCTTTAGTAGTTTCCAGATCCGGAGACTTCTCGCACGCCAGGGCCAAAAGTAACAGAAACAGGGCCGCAAGCCGAATTGCGGATCGCTTACATGGACGTTTACCCATCGGAATTTTCTTTACCATGTTGGGAGCAAATCCGCTACCCGTTGCAGGGCAACGAAAAACCAGGCAAGTTAATGGATCATTTCCCGGAAAGGTACGTATTCTAACTCTAAAAACTCTTGCCACCACCCAGGATGCATGCAGAATACGAACTGTCGTTCAGAAGTTGGAGGAGAGTCATGAATCAGAATTCACCGGAGCAGATTCCAGCCGGTTTTGATGCAGAAACCTGGAATAAGTTAACCCCCGAGCAAAAACAGACCTTTCTGGCCGGTCAGCAGGGACAGCAGCCAAATGCGCAGCAAGCCCAGCCTCAGCAACAGGCCTACGGTAATCCTCAGTCCATGCAGGATGATATGATGAAGGATATCAAGAAGCAAACCATGTTTGCCATGATCTTTGGCATGGTGGGCTCACTGATTACTTCCATCGTCAGTATGTTTATTCGTAGAAACTGAAGCTTTACCTGGCCTTCAGGGCCAGGTTGCCCAGGGCATCACATAGAATGACTCGCTCCACTGCAGTCAAATTTCCAGTATCGATCCTTACTGATTCATGGAATAACCTGAGTGCTGCCCCGCCGGTGCGAATGCCCACTCCCGCAAGTTTCAGTGGATGGATGCTCTGGTCCGGCTCCAGAGGGCCCGGTGGCTATAGATTGGCATCCGACCAGGCAATGGCCTCCGGATCTTCTTTATAAATGGCGATTCCTGTGCCGGGGGTTTCGCATTCTACATATCGTACATCGCCAGGATCCAGAATTCGTGCTTTCGTTCCTTTGATGTTATGGATTTCTTTCAGCAGCATCTGGCGTCCAGGCAATTCGGTTGCCGTGGCATGCCTGAGCTGGACCCTGGGTTAATGGACTCCATCACTCAGCTTACCCTCGGCGCAGCCATCGGCGAAGCGGCCCTGGGGAGATCCGTAGGTAGAAAGGCCGCCGCCTGGGGCGCAGCTCTGGGGACATTACCCGACCTGGATGTTTTAAGCAGTCCTTTCGTAAGCGATTATACGCAGCTGGCTTTGCATCGCGGTTTTTCTCATTCAGTCTTTTTTGCCCTGGCAGGAGGCGCAGCTATCGCTTATGCTCTGGGTCGATTGCACCATCGCTACAGGGTATCCTTTCGCAAGTGGTTTCTATTTACGTTTCTGGCTCTCTTTACCCATGCATTGCTGGATGGATTCACGGTATACGGTACCCAGCTTCTGAATCCTGTGTCCAGCTATCCGTTCGCATGGAACTCGGTGTTTATCATTGATCCTCTTTACACGATTCCACTGCTGCTCGGGCTTATAGTGGCTCTTATTCTTTCCAGGTCCTCCATATGGAGGCAGCGCTTTGTTATGGGGGGACTCATACTTTCCACGGCTTATCTGGGATGGGGGCAAATTGCCAAGTCCATGGTGGATTCCGATTTTCAGGCATCCCTGAATGAACAGGGCATTAGATATGAATCGTTTATTTCCAATCCCACGGCACTGAATTCTATTCTATGGATGGGTATGGCCAGGACAGAAGACTGGGTTTATGTAAGTCTTCATGGGCTGCTGGATGCTCCCGATGCAACGATTCGGTGGATGAAGATTCCCAGAAATCCTGAATTGATTGCTCGCGCCCAGGAAACCAAAAATCCTTATGTAGAGAGATTGCTATGGTTTTCCCGGGGATTTTACAGGCTGGAACGAGATCCCGATGGAAGGTTGTTCTTTCATGATCTTCGCTTTGGCCGAAGCGACGGTTATCTTACAGATAAAGGCAACTATATCTTTCGCTTTCATCTGCTCGAAGATGAAAGCGGCGCAATCACCGGATTTAAACAGTTTCGCCCTGTTGTGGAAGGACGATCCGCTACCATCGATCTATTATGGAAGAGAATGAACGGAGATACCTCCATTCAGGGAGAGGTGCAGCAGGAACTCTACCCGGCGCACTGAGGGTTGCAGGATTGCAAGAGATTTGCTTCAGGACCCTTCCTGGTTGCACCTCTTCTGGAATTCAATTGATGTATCCCTCAATTGCGAAGCTTCTCTGCAGTTAACTGTGATTGGTGAAACATTCATCAACTGAATATTTTATGATGATTCTTGAAGACCAACATTACCCGGAGAACCTATGGCACCGCTCT
>JBHIXQ010000291.1:0-4214 GCA_041984705.1 Leptonemataceae bacterium
CTACTGCGTGGGCTACACGATGGTCGCCTGGGGCTTCCTGTGGCTGATGTCCGAACCGCTGATCCGCGGCTTCGGGATGGACGGCGAGGGGGCCGAGGTGATGCGCACCTTGATCCAGTCAGACACCACTGTCTCCGGCGCCATGGACCGCACTCTGCCGAGAGTCTACAAGGCAAGGGCGGCAAGTTCGTATAATCCGCGATAGCTGACAATCTGCTTGCCAGCTTTTCTCGCTCATAACATCATCCCGCTCTATAGTCTGTAGCTCTAGTTGAGGCCAGCGTAAAGCGTGAAGCACACCAAAGGGGGCAGGAAATTCTCGATTCTCGACTGTACCTGGAAAGATGGCTTTCTGCGAATTTCCTTCGGGCTCGTCGAGGGGGAAAATCATTTCCAGTGCCCCGCTCAACAACTGGGTCAAGCCCTGACCGGTGGGGTTAGAGGACATGCCCAACTCGATTGTAGCTTCAGTGCCTTCGGGATAACGCTCCAGCAGGCGGCCAAGGGGAAGGCCGCTCAAACCAGGGTAGGCGCCTGCCCCCGGTAAAACACTCAACCCGGCCCTACGGGCCGGTCCATCCAGATGGACAATACGCCGCAAATGCTCCTGCTCCGAAGCTATGTCCAGGTAATGGGTCCCGCATCGATGGCCATTCGTGCCATGCGGCTACCATGCAGTTTATTGCTACATCTGCCTCGTCCATAGCGTGTTTTAGAGCAGCAATGCCCGCCCCGGAGTTGTCCGAAACATCCAGCACGCAGGTTTTCAGCCACATAGGCATGACTCTCGGAGCAGGCGTAGACCCCAGGCTTCTTTCCAATTCCAGGAGTTTGTTCCTGTTTCTACCGGCGGCCACCACCCAGAGCCCTGCAGCCAGGAGGCTTTCCACAACGCTACGTCCTGCCAGGCCGTAGCCGCCCAGTACGAGAACATTCTTTTTCATTGAAATTGATCCCCCTGGATTCTGTCTCCGTTGCCTGCTTCGCCGCGGTTCAGGACTCCTTCCAGGAATGTGTGAATGACCGGAAAGAAAAATAGAATCATAAAGGAAGAGGTGAGCACTCCTCCGACTACAACGGTGGCCAGAGGCCGCTGAACTTCAGCGCCCAGTCCCGTGGCCAGCATCATGGGCATGAAGCCAAAAATATCTGTCAGTGCCGTCATGGCTACGGCTCTAAGTCTGCTTCGCGCGCCCTGCAAGGCCAATTCCTCTCCCTCCATGCCTTCCTGTGATAGATCCCGGTAGCGACTCATGAGTACGACTCCGTTCAAGACGGAGATACCGAAAAGTGCAATAAAGCCCACGGAAGCGGAAATACTGAGGGACTGTCCGGAAATAGCCAGTGCCAGTACACCGCCCACAAGAGCGAAAGGCACACCGGCCAGCACCATGAGGGTCCGAATCCAGTTCCGAAATGCAGAATAGATCATCAACGAAACAATAAGAAAGGCCAGCGGAGCAACGATCTGGAGCCGGCTTGTGGCCTTCTGCAGGTTTTCGAAGCTACCCCCCCATTCGGTGTAGTAGCCTGGCGGTAATTCCAGATTTTTCAGAGCCCGGTTCGCGACCTCCACAAAGCCCGCCGTATCGCCGCCGGTGGGGTTGATTAGAATGGCACCCCTTCGTTGCATGGAATCCCGTTTGATCATTTCGAAGGTGCGCGTCTCATAGATCCGGGCAAGCTTGTCCAGAGGTTCCGTGGAGCTATCGGTTACTCCTACCGGCAATTCGGACAGCCCGGACAGACTGCGATCTTCCTCCTTCAGCCGAATTCGGATAGGGAATCGACGCACTCCTCGATAGAGAAAGCCGGTATCATGGCCGCCCAGGCCCATCTGCACCGTGTCCAGTATTTCCTTGCGCGATAGTCCCAGTCGCTGCAGTACTTCGGTTCGGGGTTCGACCTTTATGATGGGTATCTGTCCTCGAATCTCCGATTCAGGGTTCCCGGAGCCGGGAACCGAAGACAGCAAGGCTGCAGCTTTTTCGCTTAGATGCTGCAGCTTCTCCAGATCGTCTCCATAGATCTTGAGCGTTAAATCGGACCGAGAACCTTCCAGAAGCTCATTGAATCGTAGCTGAATAGGCTGACTCGTCAGGATTCTCTGGCCGGGAACGGCCTTCTGCACAGCAGACCTTAACGCATCCCTGAGCTGATTCGGGGTACGAACTTCACCGTCTACTTCCGGCCACTTCTGCCTTGGTTTTAACATGATGTAGCTATCCCCGATATTAACCCCCATGGGGTCGGTGGCAATTTCGGCCGCTCCAATTCGAGTAAATACCTGATCTACTTCCGGAAAGGATTGTATGACTTTATGGGACAAACGCTCCAGCTTTACCGAGGAATCGACCGAAATGGATGGAGGCCGGACGAATTGCATGGCAATGGCCCTTTCGTACAGTGTAGGAATGAACTCTCCTCCAAGGCTCCTGCCTACCCATCCGCCTAAAACGAGCAGCAAAAGGGAAAGCCCCACGATCAGGGTTCTTTTTTGTAGAGCCCGCGAAAGCAGGTAACTGTATCCCCGGTCCAGAAAACCAAAAAGGGATATACCTTCCCTGGGCGCATGCCCGCGCAAAAAAGTACCGGCCAGTGCAGGGACCACGGTAAAAGCAAGAATGAACGCTGCAAATAGAGCAAAGCAAAACGCGGCGGCCATCGGGCGAAACATTTTACCTTCAATACCAGTAAGCGCAAAAATAGGCAGAAAAACAACCAGGATTATAATCTGACCGAATCCGGCAGCCCGGCGAATCTGGATAGAAGCCTCTGCAACGGCAGATTTGATTTCGGATCGACTTAGAGTCCTGCCTTCGGTGGAGGCACGTGATTGCACACTGTGCACGCATTGATCGATTACGATAACTGCGCCGTCGATTATAATACCGAAGTCCAGGGCCCCCAGGCTCATGAGATTCGCTGAAACGCCGGTGACATACATAGAAATCAATGTAGCCGCCATAGACAGCGGTATTACGGCCGAAGCGATGATCGCAGCCCGAAAATTCCCGGTAAGAAGTAGCAGAACCACCACCACCAGCAGCGCGCCGAAGACCAGGTTCTCCTGCACCGTCTCAATGGTGCCATCCACAAGATAGGATCGGTTGTAGAGTGTTTTGATCTCCACGTCCTCTGGAAGGGTCTTACGAATTTCGTTGACTCGTTCGTCTACCCGGGAAGAGACAGTGCGGCTGTTTTCTCCCAGAAGCATAAATACCGTCCCCAGCACCCTCTCTTGTCCGTTAACCACGGCAGCTCCGGTGCGGATTTCCTTATCTTTGTCCACCGAGGCCACGTCGCCCACGCGAAGTGTTGTCAGATCCGGAAGTTGCTTCAACGGCAAAGACTCGATTTCTTCTGGATTGCGGATGAGTCCGTCTCCCTGAAGAATGAGCTGGTTCGCCGTTTGCTGAATGTATCCACCTCCGGCGATGCGATTGCTGCGCTGCAGAGCAAGCTTCAGATCATCGAAGTGAATCCCGTATCGAGACATTTTCACGGGATCCGGTTGTACAAAGTATATCTCTTCATACCCTCCGATTGTATTTACCTCGGCCACGCCCTGAACCGCAAGCAATCTGCGTTTAACCTCCCATTCCTGGATGGTCCTCAGTCGCATTAATTGTTCCAGCCTCTTCTTCGGATCGGTGGCGGGCTCCTTTACTTCGATGGAGTAATGATAGATTTCCCCCAGGCCGGTAGCGATGGGCCCGAGGCGAGGCTGGGCATCCTGTAGATCCAGTGTGGCCAGCTGCTCGCCCACAAGTTGTCTTGCCAGATAGATGTCCGTGCCTTCTTCGAAGATCACCGTGACTACAGAGAGCCCGAAGCGGGTAACCGAACGTATCTCCTGTACATTGGGCACAGCGCCCATAGCGCTTTCAATTGGATACGTAATATTCGCTTCAATGGTTTCCCCGTCGAGGCTTTCGGCTCGAGTCATCACCTGCACCTGTACATTGGTGATATCAGGCACAGCATCGATTGGAATAACCTGATAAGAGTAGAATGCGCCACCAAGGAGCAATAGGGCCAGCCCGAAGGCAGCGCCGGGGTTGTAAACGGAGTACCTTAGTATTTTATCAAACATAGAATTTCCTGCTGAATCGTCCGTCTGGATGGATAGGATCAGTGTCCATGACCGGATCCCGAAGCGCCAAAAGCTTCCAGAAGGGCCAGATGGATTATATCCACATTTTCTACAGCAA
>JBHIXQ010000292.1:0-3909 GCA_041984705.1 Leptonemataceae bacterium
TTTTTCTTTTACGGAGTTTGGCGGTGCCGATTATCTCGCGGCCGGCAATCAGGATACCTTGAAGCTCTATGAGTTTACTCTGGAAGAGCGACCAATCATATTTCAGATGTTTGGCAGCGATCCGGACTCAATTCGCAAAGCAGTACAGATTCTGCTGCCTCTGGAACCAGATCAACTGGATCTTAACATGGGATGCTATGTGAATCGGGTTGCCATGAAAGGGGCCGGGGCCGGACTATTGCGGAACCCGGAGAAGGCCGGTGTACTGCTGGAAATCATGCGAAAGGAAAGCAACCTTCCTGTTAGTGCCAAGATTCGCATAGGGTGGGATTCGGATGCGCTGAATTTTCTGGAAGTGGGTAGAATTCTGGAAGAAAGTGGAGCCTGTGCACTTTCAGTGCATGAACTTTCCATTCCTGTTTTCGGAAACGGAGATATAACCAGCTATGAGCAGGCAGATGCTTTTCGCAGGAGTCAGGGGCTGGCCGGAGTACTCATCGGCCGGGCAAGTATTGGCAATCCATTCGTTTTCTCTCCTGGATGCGATGTAGGTCCAGACCAGAAACTGGAAGCGGCCAGGGTTCACCTGGATCTGAGTCTTTCCTTCCACGGTAGGCAGGGTCTGTATATCTTCAGAAAACATCTTTCTCGCTATCTTGATTTTCTTGCCCCGGAGGAGCGTCGCAGGTACCTTACCGAAACGGAGCCAGATACCTTGTTTCGAGCTCTGGAACAGCTCCAGGAGCATAGAGCGCTGAAATTATGAATAAGATTAGATACATAGCAATACTGTTCATCCTGGGTCTGGTAGGCCCGGTGGCTGCAGAGGCCCCGGCCAGCGCTGAAACCGCCCCAGGTGAAACCATCAACGGGATTCGATTGGTCGTGGGTGATGAGCCTATCACGGATCTGGATATTATCCAGATGGAGAAAAACATCCAGTATTTGCGAAAGAATCTGAGAATTTCCAAAAGGGAAGCTGCTATCGAAGAGCTGATTGAGCGAGCCATCATTGAGAGGGTGGCTCGAAGAGAATCCATCATCGTAAGCGATGCAAGGATCCAGACGGAAATCAATAACCAGATGCGGGCCAGATCCATCGAAACGGAAGAAGAGTTCCAGGAGATGATCAAGAAAGAAACGGGTATGCCTTTCGAAGTCTGGAAAGATACTATGCGAATCAGCCTTATTCGTCAGCAGATACTGCAGATCATGGTATCTGTACCCCAGCCATCACCCAAAGAAATAGAAGATTTCTATCGAAAGAATCAAAGGCAAATTGGAATGGAATTTCTCTACAGAGAGATTGTGTTCCCCTTTACTCCGAACATCGCACAGGAAAGGCAGATTTCAAAAAAGGCCAAAGAGATCCATCAACAGCTTTCCGGGAATCCTTCCAGCTTTCCCCAGGTAGCTCGCACTTTACCCGAGAACGTTTCTCCCTATAAATTTGCCGGAGGACTTAGAAACTGGGAGGAGATTCAGACCATAGCGGAAGAGGATCGTATTCTGGCCGGCGTACTGTATAATATGAGCCCGGGCCAGCTTTCGCAGATCTTTAGAGATCAGGCAGGACGATACAGAATCGTTTTTCTGCAGGCCAAAAGACCCATCCCTCTGGATGAAGTACGAGCTCTTATTGAACGTCGGCTGTACATGGACCAGGCTGAGAAAGCCTTTGATGAATGGATGAAAAAGCAAAAAGAACAACTTACCATTCAGAGACTCTAAGATGATCGGAGAACTCACCGGCTTCTACATCCATTTGCCGGATTCCATGCCAGAATCGGCAATGGAAGCTCTGGATTCAGGTCTGCAGAGATTAACGGAGTTCCAGGAACGTATCAAGTCCGAGAACCCTTCATGGCTGCATTCTACACCAGGACTGATTGTGCGAAAGCACAGCGCCCTGGGTTCCTTTCAAAAATCCGGAATCGAAATCCTGGAATGCCCGGATGATCCCTACCAGGCGTTGAAGAGCATATTGGGCCGTGGCGAATTGCCTGTGGATGATCTTAATGCCAGATCAGAAACCTTTGCCTTTTTCTATGGATTATTTCCATTGCTGGATGTAGAGCTTTCGTTGGATTTGTTCCGGCGACATCGGGAATTCTTGAGTAGCTATACTTATGCGGAGAATGTCCCGCCCGGGATGACTCCTGATTTTGTTACACCGGAATTATTTGAATTGGATAAAAGGCCGGAAGGAGATCTTCGCAGCTTTGTATTCAAAAACTTTCATGAGCTGGATGCAGAGGTCTCTTTCTATGAGCCGGATTTGCGAATTCATCGGTTGAATTTTCAGGCACTGGATCATCGCTCCATTACTCTATGCAAAAGAGTGTCCGATGCATTTAAGCGAAAGGAAGTGAAATCTACTCTGCAGGAATTACACCATCTGCTGGAGCAGGAGCCCGAGGTAATTCGCGTTTCCCCTTCCTATCTGGAACTGGAGCTCTCTTCGCAGTCCCCTGTAAAAGATAGACTACAACTACCTGCCACGGGAGGTACGCTTTCGGATTCCAATCGAAAGTCCATTTTGAAACAACTGGATTCATTTCTCCCCGGGGATGTCACCGTTTGCCTGGGCGGCCTGGGTGATTCCGGTGCCGATGCTGGCGCGCCGGAATTCTCACTGTCTCTTCTAGAACATCCGGCCGTAAAGCAGGTAATTGTAGAAACCTACGGCTATCATATGCAGCCCTGGATGGAGCATCTTCAGGAGCAAAGGGTCCGGTGGGAGCCGCTTAACACTTCGTCCCGGCTGAGTTTCATTATTCGTCTATGTAGTCTTCGTCCGGATCGATACGAGTATTTCTATTCCGGTGGTGACTTAAAACGAATGTTATCTCAGCTGGATCTGGTTTCGGAATATCTGAAGTCCGGAGACGGACCTGCCTTTTCTGTTTATCTGGAAATGCAAAAGATCAAAGAAGTAGAAGACGAGATTCATGATTTTTTCCAGAAATACGATCCAACAATTTTTACTCCCATTCTTCGAAAGCAGAATACTTATGCCGGCGCTCTTGAGGATCGCAAAGTGGCGGATCTGACCCCTCCCATTCGCGGTTTTTGCTGGCATCTGGCCCGGGATTTGTATATCAATTCAGAAGGAAAAATACCGGTGTGTAGACAGATTCCGGAAGGTGAATCGAAAAGCAATTCTGAAGGTAGTATGGACGCCGCCACGGAGGGGCTGGACCTGGAAAAGGCCTTCCAGGCCAACCAGGAATACTATATTCAATCCATTCGGGGCCAGCATGGCAAGATTCCGGCCCCCTGCCTTAAGTGCGATGAGTGGTATTTATTTCAGGGCTGAGGCTTATCCAATCCTCGTAATTGATCGATAAAGGGTACATCCGGTCATCCGGATAGTTATGAAACGCATGGATACAGTTTGCCTCATTCAGGCCAGATCCGGCTCTCTTCGGCTTCCCGGAAAGGTATTTCGTACTCTGCCTCTGGAACCGGAATTCAAAGAGCAGAGACCGCACGGTGCAGACGAGACCGGGCAGAATCAGGCATCCACCGGGACTGAGCCTTCCGGCTCGGCCAATCTAACTGAATGGCAGCTCCGATCTGGACAGGAGCTCTCTATTCTGGAGCATTGTATTCGTCGATTGGAGAAGGCCGGAGTAGGCCCTGTTTATGCTCTCATTCCCCATGACGATCAGCCCATGCAGGCTTTTCTGGAGCAGCGTTCCATATCCTTTATCGCAGGGCCCCTGGATGATGTGCGAGCCAGGTTTTCTCTGGCAGCTCAGGTCACAGGTGCTCGCTACATAGTAAGAGCTACCGCGGACAATCCCTGTGTAGATCCAGGCTTTGCGCGAAAGAGCGTGGAACGGATTCATGAACTGGGCGCCGATCTATTTGCTTTCAGTGGGTTACCCCTGGGCTGTGCGGTAG
>JBHIXQ010000292.1:3977-4214 GCA_041984705.1 Leptonemataceae bacterium
CGTCAGGGGCCGGAAGAGATGGATCCTGCCGAGTATCGAGAGCATGTGAGCTTGCACATCAAACATCATCCGGATCTATATAACGTTGTTATCGAACCTTCCGGCTTTCCGGAGAAGCCTCGATTGCGATTAACTGTGGACGAAGAAGCGGATTTTCTTCTGGTTCAATCCATATTCCAGAAGCTCGGCAGCGATTTCCAGGTCGCTGATGTTCTGGAGCTTCAAAAAAGATCTCCG
>JBHIXQ010000293.1:0-4210 GCA_041984705.1 Leptonemataceae bacterium
TTTGATGTAGGTAGGTTCGGCAGGATCAAAAAGAAAGTCCTGCTCAAAATTACTGAAGATTTTCGCAGGCTCATTGAATACACGGAAACACTGGCGCGGGAAGAAAAATTGATCCTGGATATTCATACAGAAAACCTGATCATTACCCTTCCCGAATTCGAACTCAAGATCTTTGACTTTCACCTCTTTGATGAGCATCTCTATGAATCTACCCAGGGGCTGGCCAGTCCCGAGCAGGACCATATAGCTGTGCTGGAACGGTTTGTGGATTCTCTGGATCTACATTAAGCAAACCTGCGAATTTGAAACTGCTCTTTGACAGGGCACTGCGCTTACCTATCTAGCGCGGAGTGCAAATTTCTCTCCAGGCCCAATGCCACACCTGGATAGATGGCAGCTGAATCTAAAATCTGGATGTCAGTTCTGCCGGTTGAAAAAGCCTGACCCTATGAAGTCAGAGCACCGATTCAAGGCCGTTTTCTTCGATGTGGACGGAACTATCTTTTCCAGCGAAGGAATCATTCTGGAAGTCTATCATGATAACTTTCAGGAGTTTAAGCGAAGAACAGGAAAGCCAGAAAAGCTGCCAGGTCTGGACGAAATTATGGCCCAGATTGGAAAGCCGGTGCGAACGATTTTTGATAACCTGGTGCCCGAGCTTGAGTTTCATGAGAAGGAAGAGCTCAGTAACGCAATACTTTCTGACCTGGTGGGTAGAATCGAAAATGGAAAAGGTCATTACTACGAAGGAATTACGGAAGCCGTAAGGAACCTGGCAGCTGCAGGAATGATGATTTTCGCAGCCTCCAATGGTCGCAAGCCGTACGTTGACGCCATTTTGAAAGCATGCTCCATCTATGATCTATTTACAGAGGTGCCGGTACTGGACTACGAGCATATTCATACCAAGATAGAATTGGTGGCCCGAACAATGGAAAAATATGGATTGAGTCCGGAGCAATGTGTCTTGCTGGGAGATCGGGAATCGGATCGTCAGGCTGCTCTTCAGAACAATGTATCCTATGTTGCCTGTGCCTATGGTCATGGCGATGCCGATGAGCATAGAGATGCCATTCGAATCATTCAAAATCCCGAAGAAATGAGCTTCCTGCTGGAGGTTTGATCTATTGTCCTTTGAAGGAAGGCAAGGGGAGCAGCCATTGGCAGATCCTGACGTCTTACATCGAGCCTGTCAGCAATTTTCCTGGAAATTGCAGAGCATACTGCTCAAATTCAACGGCGGGTAAAGGTCGCGAAAACAGAAATCCCTGCCAGCCAGTAACCGGAGTGAGTTCTCGAATCTGATCCAGACTGGATCGCTCTTCCACGCCTTCTACTATTACCTCAAGATCCAGTTGCTGAGCAATTAAGCCCATGGCTTCAATCACCGCTCTTGAGTTGGAGCCCGCTGTGAGCTTCTGGACAAACACCCGGTCGATCTTGATCGAATCTACGGGAAAGCGATCTAGATAAGAAAGGGAAGAAAAGCCTGTACCAAAGTCATCAAACGCAATGGAAATTCCAGCCTTTCGAAGCTGTTCCAGATTCCCTCGAATTATTGGATGATCCATGGCAAGGATCGATTCTGTAATCTCTATCTTTAGCTTTCGAGTATCGCAGCCAGATCCTTTCCAGATATTCAATGCTCGCAACGCAAAGTCTGGATCCGTTAGCTGTCGAACAGATGTATTTACCGAGTAAAGGGTAAGATCCAGATCCTTCCAGGCTCTGGCCTGCCGGGCCACCTGGTCCAGCATGGAATATCCCAGATCCATGATCAGATCCGTTCTTTCTGCGATGGCAATGAAGGCTTCCGGGCCCATTATCTGTCCCTGGTTGTTCCAGCGAATGAGAGCTTCGCAACCCAGAAGCTTCTGTAGATCATTGGAAATAATTGGCTGAAAGTGTGCGAAGAAATCTCCTGCCTGAATACCACCTTTGATCTGTTGATGGATTCTGTAGCCCGAGCCCTGCTGGTTCTTTTCTGCAGCTGTGGCAACTGTGAAGGAGCTTTTGGATTTGCGGAGATCCTGTAGACTGGAGGCCGCGATGAGAAAAAAATCGGAAAGTGGGTCTGGATCCCTGGTATTGAGCAGATTAACCGGCACAGCCACAATCAAGGCTTCCACGGAAAGGGAATCCGGGCCCAGAGCCACAGGGTCCTTTAGCTTTCCTGAAATGTCCTGGAGCAGTTCCGGAAGCGTGCGATTATCTTTATTTCGATTGTCCAGTAGAATGGCAAAACTGCTATCATCCCATCGGGCTATAACGCGGTCGCGACCGACAAGTCCTTCGATTCTTCGCGAAAGAATACGGATTACCGAATCGGCCATCTCGTAGCCTTCGTTTTCCAGGATTTCCTGCAGGTTCTCCAGAGAGATGAGAGCAATGCAGCCTTCTCTGTAGCGATCCAGTGCGTTTTGAAATGCCTGTTGTAGTCCTCTGCGATTCAGTAATTCTGTTACCGGATCGGTCATGGTAATCTGGCGAAGCAACTCCTCTGCCTGATTTCTGAGATCCACCTCCCGTTTTAGACTCTTGTTGGCTTCCTGCAGTTCTGCAGTTCTTGCTCCAATAATATCTTCAAGATGATTGTTCATCGCCTCAATGGCATTGAACGCTGTTTTCTGAGTCTTTCGCTGCAGTGCGATAACCCAGGCGCTGAGCACCACGAGAATTAGATATCCCTGAACCGAAACAGCAGTGGTAAATGAATCTCCGGAAGCGAACGGGCCGGCACCAAGAAGAGTGGCCACGCTAACCGACATACTATGCAGAATAAGTCCCAGCAAGACCCATATAAGTGCGAAGTTGGAGGCCAGATAGAGCACTGCTGGCACAGCCAGGAGTAGCGACAGACGGGTAAGCTCCTGATTTCCCACCACAAAGAACCAGAGCATTACAGGAAGAAGTACTATGGCAAGAGCTACCAGATACCTGGGAATCCGGGACTTGACCACCACGTATTCCTGCCCGGTGATCATGTAGGTAACAAACATTCCTACCAGAAGCACCGAAGCTGCAGAACCAATGCAATCGGCCAGAAGCCGGTATCCCCAGAAAAGGTCATCCAGCTCGGATCGAAAGAAATAATAGAGGGGGGCGCTGCTTATTAAATAGAGAACCAGTACAATGCCAAAGAGTCGGGCAATCTGCGCCGGCGAATCGATTATGGCATTTTTCCTATCTCTATGGAATACGAGCGCGGCTACAACGTTGGGAAGAGCAGCACTTAGTGTCATTCCCAGGGATCCCAGGGCTAGATCCACCTCTCCCATGTCCGGGGCCCATATCCACGTGCGTATAAAAAGGCATACGCAATAGAACAGTACGGCATATAGCCTGGAACGGGCGGTGAGGGCGAATATGGTTCCGCCTATGAGGCTGAAGATTAAAGGCTGCTTTGTGCCATAGGCCACAGAAGCGTAGGTTACTTCTATGGACACAAAGGTAAGCACCAGCAGGGCCAGCCAGCCCTTGACAGTATTCAATTTGGCGATGCTTTTGAATGGGCCCACAATCAGCCTGCCTGCTCGACATAACCATAGGCCCGGTGGAAAATCGAGTGTTTTTCTTGCCATTTCCTGGATCCGCCGCATACGGGCGGCATTTCACCGGGCCAATAGGAGCGGGGTGAAAGGGTTGACCCCAGCACAGGAGAGCATGCCCTGGTGGAAGGTCTGCACATATAGCAGGCAATAGTACATCAGGAGATAGAATTCATATGGCTCGTAAAAAAATCGCATTGATTGGATCCGGCCAGATCGGCGGAACCATGGGGCTTCTGGCAGCTCAGAAAGAACTGGGCGACGACGAATCCAACCGCCAAGCCACCGGAGCCGCCACCGCCTGATCCTCCACGCATTACCGAAGGGGAAGCCGCGCTCCAAGAGGCGGAAGCCGTTATCGAAGGCAAGGACGCTGAGTTGGCGACCAAGGATACGAAGATAAAAGCGATCGAATCCGAACTTGCTTCCGTAAAAGACGAAGTCAAGGCGCGGGCTAACGAAAAGCGCGAGAAGCCGCCGCATAAGCACGCACAACCATCCGGCTGGCAAACGTTCGAGGCGACTGCGTATACGGCTTATTGCGCGGAAGGATGTACCGGAACCACGGCGACCGGCCTCGACGTCAGCCATACGATCTATCACGCAGGCATTTAAGAACGTCGGCGTTGACGGTTGGTATTCTTGCCGCATAATCAGATTTA
>JBHIXQ010000294.1:0-240 GCA_041984705.1 Leptonemataceae bacterium
ATGAAAGTCCGGCAGCCTCTCTTTATGGATTCGGAGTGCAGCCCTTTGGAAATCCGGCTCTGGAGTATTCCAGTCAGGCCCCCTTTCATATGGGATTCTATCATGAATCCGCCGTAGTATATGCCCTGGCAGGTTTCTTGAAACGAACCTTTGCTCAGTACCGAGCCCTGCAATATCTGAGGCTGGCTCAGTTCGCATTTCGCACGGGACATGATTACTGGGGTTATCGATTCCTGGGAT
>JBHIXQ010000294.1:250-4204 GCA_041984705.1 Leptonemataceae bacterium
CCATGCAACGGTGATGCCTTCTCGGTCCTCTGCCGGTATGATCTGGATCAACCTGTTAAACACAGTGGGCGTGGGCGGTCCTCAGCAGGATGCAATACAACTTCTCACCAATCGACATCTGGCACTGGAAAACTTTCAAAGGAATCTGATGCTGGACCATTACCGCAAGAATGATCGAAACACTCCCTATTTCCGTGCACTTTCCACTACATCCGACGATGCAAAGTACGATTACAAGAATCCTCAATATATTCGCGACATTGTTGCTGGGGAAAGTGCGGCGGCTGCGTCGGAGCTGGATGAATTGCTGGAAGAATCTCTACCGGAATCCGTGGCTCAGGATCCGGACAGAATCTACGAAGGTGTAACACCGGAAGATGATATGTATCGTCAACTGAAGGAATCAGATCGAGCGGAAGCACTGATCCAGAAGCTTCTACCGCTATTTCGCTCTGTAGGAATTCATACCAGAAACTATATTCGAATGGGTATTCAGAAATAGCGGCCGAGTCCCCGGGTCTTTTCGCCTCTGTATCACACGTTCAATTAGCTAGAACCTTTCGCAACATTGGGCACACGATTCTCTTTTATTCCAGGATGCAACGCACTAACCTGGATGGCTTAATGCTTTGACCGGACCATCCTCTTTCAAGCGTTAGCTGTCCCTCTGGTATTTAAATTTGTCATCCTCCAGGAAGAATTTTCATTTTTTCTTGACCAGACTCTGACAGGGACTACACTTCATGTCCTACTCTAAGTGCGATAAATAAAAATCAGAGCGTCAGATATGGAACAGGAAGAAGAAAAGGAAATCACAGACCAACTAATCGAAGTCTTCGAGGATCTAAAGTATCGACTCAAGAAGGATATTGACGATAGTTTTGAGATCATCACCGACATTTTGAACCAGAAAAACAAATGAGTCCAGCTGCAGGCAGGGTTTTACCCGATCTACTGGACCTAACGCTTCTGCATGCATGCGCCGAACGAGGCGTTAAGGTCAAACTTTTGTTTGAGCGGCCGCCAGAAATGGAGACTTTAGACTCTATTCTGGAAGGATTCTATCTTCATAAATCCGGCAAAGGCTTCTTTCGCGGACAGCTAGGACGTTGGGTTACTATCACCGGTATTCCGGAACACAATCATTTTACGCTGCAGTTCTCCATGCTCTTTAGAGATCGAGCTTTGCAGGACCTGGAATCTTACATTCCAGGTTTCCAGGACCAGTACGATCTGGGACTTATGTATCTGGAGGAGAGGAAGGGGGAAGCTCTATGAGCAGACTAAAAACAATAGTGGATGCTATCGTTGCAGAATCCAGCGGAGTGCAGGCCAGGCTCCTGGTAGCCCGGATCGGGCTGAAGGCAGGAGTAAATCTATCCAGAATCACTCCCAGCACTCCGGACAATCCGGAACTGGAGAGAAAGATTCTTCAGGCAGCCCGTCAGGTACTGGGACGGGATTTACAGATAGAAGATAGAAATGCGGAGGAAGCCCAGAAATGAAGAAATTCAAGGCCATGGTGAGAACACTAGAAGAGGAAGGACTGGCCGTAAGCGGCGGCGAGCCTCTGATCTTTCACTGCAATCATTACAATCTGTTTCTGCAAAGAACCATCGAAGATGCTGCAGAATATGTAGATGTTGAGCGAATACTCCGGGAAGGTGGAGTGGTTGCGGTTTATTCACTTCTGCATCATCTATTTAGAGGAAATCGGGAGCTTCGCAACAGCACCGATCGCTTAAAGGCGGCTGAAGGGATCTACAGCCAGCTTGGATTTGGATTGCTGGCTTTTGATTCCGTTACCGAACAGGGAGGATCCATTACCACTCCGGTGACGCATTACAGCTACGGATGGAAAGAGAAGTGGGGACAGAGAGAGAAACCTGTAGATTACTTCTCCTGTGGCTTTATTCAGGCAGCCATGGCCGCTGCATTTTACAAAGCCCCCGGCCATTTCATAGTAACCCAGACCAAATGTCTGAGCCTGGGTCATAATGAAAATGAATTCCAGGTAGAAGTAAACCCGGAATGCCCTGTATTGCCTATCTCTCCTGGCACCGGAGTTACCATTCAGGGTTCAAGCCGTCCCGGGCGAATCTCCACCAATGTCGATGAAGCGGGAATTACAAACGCTGTCAGAGGTATTCCTCTAGAAGGCGGCGGCGATGGGCTGATTCCAGCTTTTGGAGTAGTACTGACACGGCATTTTGCCAACTACTATAACTACATTAGCTATGAAACCAGCAGACAGATTACGGAAGCCACCGGCGAGCCGGATCTGGCGCGGGATCTATTTGTAGAGGCCGGCCATGTATGTGCATTCAATACATTCGGTGGAATAATGCTTTCCGACGAATGGTACGGAATGATTGAGCCTCAATGCAAGACCAGGGAGGACTGGGCCAGCGGTATTGTTGCTGTGGCCAATGCCTTCGGATGGGGATACTGGTCCATTACGGAGCTAACACCCAACGAAAGTCTGAGTATGATCGTGGAAGGAGACTATGAATCCAACCATTATCTGCGCACCTATCCCAGATCCGATCGCTCTCGCAGTTATCTATTCTCCGGAGGATCGGCCGGCGTAATGAACCTTCTTTACCATGGTGATATTTGCTCCAAACCAGAACTCACTGAAGAATACTATCATGAGCTTTTTCAGAGCGAAAGAAGCTTTCAGTCGGATCAGGTTGAGTGTCGCAGCAAAGGAGACTCACTGGCCCGGGCGAACGTAAAAAGAATGGATACCATGCAGTAATGGTGCGATGGTGAGACTGCAGGATCATAGTGCGCTGCTGGAAAGTCTGGGTCGACTACTGAATCCCCCGCCCGGAGAGGACTTCTCAGCCTACGTAGCCTCGGCCCTGCAAACAGAACTGAAGGCAGCGGCCGCCCTCATCGGCGAGATTCCTCCGGGCGGCCAGGAGCTGCAGGTACTGTCCGGCCATCCTCAAGACTCCTTGCCCCGGCAGCTCGATTTATCCAGCGGGCCCCTGAACCCTATCCTGGACGGACAATACTGTACCCTTGGTGCCAGCGAGCTGGAGCAGGCTGGCCTTTCTTTACCGGAAATCCAGGCCGCCGTATGCGCCCCTTTAATCGATCCTTACGGGCAAACCGCCGGTGCCATCTTTACCTTCTTCGAACATCCGATCGAAGATAGCAGCACCATCTCCGGAATTCTCGCTCTGATTTCTCCCAGAATTGCCGAAGAAATGGAGCGAAAGCAGGCCGAAGAATTGATTCTGCAAGCTACAGAAGAAATCGATCATTTCTCCACCAGTCTCAAGGAAATCCATCGCCTCAATGTTACGGATTACGATTCGCTGGAAGCGCTGTTTCAGGATTATCTGGAAACCGGTTGCCGGGTCTTCGAGATGGAGGCCGGGGCAATCTTACAGCAATACGATACCGGCATGGAAGTGATTCATCGCAGCCATCCGGGCGATGACCGGGCCGACAAAACGGCGCAGGCAGCAGCCAGGGTCATCGAGCAAAAGGCCACTCTGGCCATGAGCGCCCAGGATTTTAGTGATGCAGATATCACCGCCTGGGTGGGCAGCCCGGTGTTCCTGGAAGACGATTCCCCTGCTATTATCGCATTCTATTCCTCAAGCCCTCTGGGAGTACCTTTTGAACTATTTCATCAGGAGATTCTTGAGCTTATGGCTCGCAGTGTTTCCAGCGAAGCTCAGCGAAGGCAGGCTCTAAAGCGAATCCAGGAACTCAAAAAACAGCAGGATGGAGATTATTTTCTTACATCATTGCTGATTCGGCCTCTCAGCCGACCGGACTTCGTTTCCGAAAACCATAAGATTCAATGCGTGGCAAACCAGAAGAAGACATTTTCCTTTCGACACTGGGACGATGAGCTGGGAGGCGATCTGGCCACAGCCTATAGCCTGGAGCTAAATGGCCGAAAACACATCGCTCTATTCAATGCGGATGCCA
>JBHIXQ010000295.1:0-4193 GCA_041984705.1 Leptonemataceae bacterium
ACGTTTGTGTTTAACATTGTAGACTGGGCCATCCTCAAACGATGCAAACCAGGCCAGTTCACTGCTCGAAGTATCCAGGCTATTGGCCTGGCCTACCCAATATTCTGTCCGGTATTTCTGGTATGGATCACTATCGAGGCCCAGCCGGAGGTGCTGGGAAGCTTTCTTACCGGTAGCATTCCCATGCTTCAAATCCTGATGGTAAGCACTACTGTGTTTGGGTTCTCCATGTCCTTTGGGCTGATGGCCGGGATCCTTTCGGCTCTGGTATATCTTGGCATTTGCTTTGGACCAGGTGCCTATGCCCGACCGGATGTTCCGAACATGGTAGAGATGTCGCTCTACATCGTACTTGCAGGAACCGTGGCCGGTAAAGCCGGAGACGAAGCCAAGAAGCTGGTCCATAGAGTGGTGGCATCTATCAAGGATCGGGAGTTCGTTACTCGCATCCTGGGGGCCTATGTTTCGGAAGAGATTAAAGACCGTCTTCTGGATCAGGGGCTTAGTATGGAAGGAGAAGAAAAGGAAGTGACTGTCCTGTTTTCCGATCTGAGGGACTTTACCACTCTTTCAGAGGAAATGTCTCCCAGGCGAGTAGTCCAGATCCTGAATCAGTATTTCGATCGAATGGTCCGAATTATTCAGGAAGAAGGCGGCGTAGTAGATAAATTCATTGGAGATGCCATCATGGCTTACTTTGGTGCTCCGGTACCTCTGAAGAACCCACGAGAGAATGCCATGCGGGCTGCCCGTAGAATGCGCACCGAGCTTAGCCTGCTAAACGCTCAGCTAAAGAATACTGAGAATATCGAACTGAAGTCCGGTACAGGTCTGCATCATGGAACGGTGGTTCTGGGAAGTATTGGAAGCGAAAAGCGCAGGGATTTTACTATCATCGGCGATGCGGTAAACATTGCCGCCAGGCTGGAAAGCATGACCAGAAATCTGGATGCTGCCATCATACTGAGCGACGAAGTGAGGCAGGGCCTGGGCGAAGCCGATCATGGCCAGCTTCGGCCCCTGGAGGAGCTCAGTCTTAAAGGAAGAAGAAATCCTGTGCTTTGTTATGGATGGAATGAAAGTGAGGATTCCAGAACTGCAGATTAATTTTTAACCATCATCCCCGGTTCTCTCGGACTCAATAGATTCTCTGAAAACTGCCGGCGATCTCTTCGAAATGGCTGGAATAAGTGGAGTACAATTTCTCTGGAGTCCAGAAGGTAATTCGAACATTAAATTGGTTTAGATGCAATTGATACTCAAGGTAGCGTACCATGACTCCATCCTGCACGGAATCCATAATCCATCGAATCGAATCAACATTACCCAGTCTGGTAACCCGATAACCCATATCGTTTGCAATGTCCACCTGGTTGATTTCTTTGATCAGACGGAAATACTCCTGCAGAGGTACATCTGTATCTTCCATTAGAACTCGCATTCCCATGAGCTGATTTCTACTGATGGCCACCATGGCAATTTCGGAACCATAGGAGCGAGTATCGCGGGCCAGAGGTTTAATATCCGGGGGCATATCGTCAAAGTGAGTATAGGCTGACCAGCCCGGCGGAAGATGCAGCTTGAATCCTGCGGCATGATTTACGTACTGCCCGGCATTGAAGCGGTCGGCAAATAGATCCCCGCGAATGGGTCCTGTTCCCAGGCAACCTGCGACCAATATTCCGGAAACAACTACAGCAATCAGGGAAACCACTTTTTGCAACATAGAAGGAACTTTAAATACCCCTTTCCCTGTGTCACATACCTTTTTGTTATATGGCGGCCTCAGTCCCGGCCAATCTCATGGATTTTTCCGGCACTTCGAATATTCACGGAACCCGATTATTCACTTTACAATCCGAGGAGCGTCATGGTGTATCGCCTCATGCATTTTAAGAAAACCATATTTCAATCAGTACGCACCTCTGCCCTCACCGGCCTTCTGCTCGCATCCGTTTTCGGAGCCGTCCATTGCGGTGGAGAGCCGGACGGTCTTGCCCCCGATGAAGTGATGCAGGGCTTTCTTCAGGCAATAGCCAACAACGACGAAAGTAAAGCCCGGGATTTTGTTACTTTCAAGAGCAAGCTCCTGGTAGCTGTGGCCATGAAGTTAATCGCTGCGGCCGAACAGAGCCCGGAGAATGCAGAAAAGAAAGAAGTGGATGACCTTCGCAAAGATCTATCCGCCCTGGCCGATAAAGTGAAGTGCGATGAGCCTGCGCCGGATGCAGAGATGGTAGAATGCCATATTTTAAATGAAGATATGGTGAAATTCCCTCTGGTAAAGACTTCGGATGGTTGGAGAGTGGACCTGTTTACCATGATCGAAAAAGCCAGATCCGATGCCACGGCAGAGGAAACTGCGCCCACCACTGAAAACTGAGACCCTGCTTTTCAAGCCGGATTGTGCAGGCCATTTTATGGATTGAAATCTGCGAATCCGGCCGAGAGGCCAGGCATATATCCCAGTCGGAATCAGAAGCTGGATTGCAACAGACGTACCGGGCACACACCACGGTCATCTAGCGCACATCCCGGCCATTGAGCCGGGATGCTCGTGGGACGTTAGTAACTACGATAGACTCCGGATCAGGAATCGATGTAATCTTTTAGCTTCTTGCTTCTGGACGGATGTCTCAGTCGACGCAAGGCCTTGGCTTCAATCTGTCGAATCCGTTCCCTGGTCACCTGGAATACGTATCCTACTTCTTCCAGGGTATGCGAATAACCATCATCCAGACCAAAACGCATGCGCAGAACCTTTTGTTCCCGGGCCGGTAGTGTATTGAGCACACTTCGAATCTGCTCGGCCAGCAATCGGTTGGCCGTCTGATTCATGGGGCTCTCCACTTCTGTATCTGGAATAAAATCCCCCAGTTCAGAATCCTCTTCTGATCCCACAGGTACTTCCAGACTGATAGGCTCTTTGGCCACACCCTTCACAGCTTTGACACGCTGCACTGGCCAGCCCAGACGCTCTGCGATTTCATCGTTGGTGGGCTCCCGGCCTGTTTCCTGGAGAAACATTCTCGTTTCGCGCACCACCTTGTTGATCTGTTCGATCATGTGTACCGGAATTCGAATGGTGCGAGCCTGATCAGAGATAGCTCGAGTAATGGCCTGACGAATCCACCAGGTTGCATAAGTGGAAAATTTATACCCTTTCTTGTACTCGAATTTGTCCACGGCTTTGATCAGTCCGATGTTACCTTCCTGAATCAAATCGAAGAACTGCATACCCCGGTTGGCATAACGCTTAGCGATGGATACTACCAGTCTCAGGTTAGCCTTGATCAGCTCTTTTTTGGCCTGGGCGATTTCTCGCTCACCTTTAGTAAGTGATTCTCCCCATTGCAGGATTTCCTGAATGGAGGAACCAGCATCCTGCTCCATACGGCGAAGCTTTCATTCATTATTTCGAATATCTTTGATTACTTCTCGAACTTCATCGCTGGGCACTCCCATCTCCTGTTCGATCATATCCAATTCTTCATTCTTTTCGATGAACCGGTTGAAGCCTTTGATTTCTTTTATGTCTTTGCCGTAGCGAGCTTTGATCGCCAGGAAATGTCTTTGAATCTCTTTGATTCTAAAGACCATGGATTTGATCTTCTGAGAGATTCTCTGGATTTCCTTTTGCGAAACACCGAGCTTGCGCACCGCTTCATCGATGATGGCCTTGGACTCATCGACCTTCTGCTTGAACTCTCTCCATTTCTTGGAGCCATCGGTGTATTTCTTGAGTTTGGTCTGAGCTTCCTGGTATTTCTTCTCCTCTCGATTGATGATTTCCATCTGCTCGAAAAAGAGCTTTTCCAGTTTTTCCAGCTCATCCTGGCTCAGATAATAAGCTTTATTGGCAAATATTACATCGGAGATCTTGATCTTTCGCGAACGAATCTTCGGCGTTAACTTAACAAAGTTTGCTCGCAACAGGGAAGAGCCAAGAATCGTTTCTTCTATGATCTTCTCGCCGTTTTCGATGCGGCGAGCCAGAAAGACTTCTTTGTCACCGGAGATCAGAGAAACCTTACCAATCTCTTTTAGATAGAGACGGATTGGGTCATCGCTGGAAGAACTACTGCTTTCCTTCTTCTTCCTGGCCGGTTTGGGGGCCGGTGCGGCGCCGTTGGCAGCCTGGACCGGAACCGGAGCCTCTCGTACTACCGGGGCTCCCACAGCCACTTCATCTT